>JANOSQ010000437.1:0-2475 GCA_031415915.1 Fimbriiglobus sp.
GCCAGCGCCGGGTTGCGGTCGAAGGCCTCTTTAATCTTGCCCAGGAAGGCGCTGCGGATGATGCAGCCGCCGCGCCACATGAGCGCGATGCCGCCGTTGTTGAGGGTCCATCCGCTCGCCTTCGCTTGGGCGCCCATGAGGTCGTAGCCTTGGGCGTAGCTCACGAGCTTGCTGGCGTAGAGCGCCATTTCCAAGTCGTCGATGAATTGCGCCTTCGCCGCCCCTTCGATGATCGGGATGCCGCCGGGGCCTTTGAGAATCTGGCTCGCGGCGACGCGCTTGTCTTTCTGGGCGCTCAAACACCGGCTGAAGACGGCTTCGGAAATCAGCGTCAGCGGGATGCCGTGCTCGGTGGCGGAATCGACCGTCCACTTTCCGGTGCCCTTCTGCCCGGCCGTGTCGAGGATCGCATCGACGAGCGGTTGGCCGGTCAGCGGATCGACGTAGGCGAGAATGTCGGTCGTGATCTCGATGAGGTAGCTGTCGAGCACGCCCTTGTTCCACTTGGCGAAGACGTCCGACATCTCCTTCGGCTTCAGGCCGAGCAGGCTGCCCATGAGGTGGTAGCCTTCGCAGATCAATTGCATGTCGCCGTATTCGATGCCGTTGTGCACCATCTTCACGAAGTGCCCGGCCCCTTGCGGGCCGACCCAATCGCAGCAGGGCACGTTGCCATCGACCTTGGCCGCGATGCTCTGGAAGATCTCTTTCACCGCGGGCCAGGCTTTCTCGTCGCCGCCGGGCATGATGCTTGGGCCTTTCAACGCCCCTTCTTCGCCGCCGCTGACGCCCGTGCCGATGTAGAGCAATCCCCTGGCGTTCGCCTCGGCCATCCGGCGGGTCGTGTCCGGGAAGTGGGTATTGCCGCCGTCGATGAGGATGTCGCCCGCTTCGAGGAACGGCACTACACTGGCGATGGTCGCATCCACGGCGGCGCCGGCTTTCACGAGCATCATCACTTTCCGCGGCCGCTTGAGCGACGCCACGAACTCTTGCGGCGAGTGTGCGCCGACGAACTTCTTGCCCGCCCCGCGACCGTTGATGAACTCGTCGACTTTCGAGGTGGTGCGGTTGAACACGGCGACGGTGTAACCGCGGGATTCCATGTTCAGCACGAGGTTTTCGCCCATCACAGCGAGGCCGATGAGTCCGATGTCGGCGGTGGGCGTGGCCATGCGAGAGTCCTCGATTCGCGAGCGGTTGAGTGATACCCTCAGAATATCAAATGCCCCGGAGGCGTCCGCACGGCGGCCCCGTTCGGGATTCGTAGCCCTATCGAGGATCGAACGATGTCCGACGACCGCTACCGCGCTTCGGAATTGAACGACTACGCCTCCGCCCTCTTCGCCGCCGCGGGGTGCGATGGCGACAAACCCCGCATCATCGCGGCCGGCTTGGTCGAAGCCGATTTGCTCGGGCACTCCACCCACGGGTTGCAACTGGCCGCCGCGTACCTCGCTGAACTGGAATCGGGAGCAATGGTGGGGCGGGGAGAACCGCGAATTGTCAACGACCGCAGTGCCGCCGTGACGTGGGATGGGCTACGACTTCCTGGGATCTGGCTCACGGCGAAGGCGGTCGAGTTGGCCTGCGAACGAGCCGTCGTCCACGGCGTCGCGACGGTGGTCATCCGCAACAGCCATCACATCGGTTGCCTCGCGGCGTTCCTCCAACGGGCCACCGACCGCGGGTTGATGATCACGCTCGCCTGTTCCGATCCCGCCGGCGCGAGCGTGGCCCCGTTCGGCGGCCGATCCGCGGTGTTCACGCCCGATCCGTTCGCCGTGGGGATACCCACCGACGGCGATCCGATCTTGATCGACATCAGCGCGTCGATCACCACCAACGGCATGGCCAACCGATTGCGGAGCGAAGGGAAGAAGTTCCCCGGAGCTTGGGCGTTGACCGCGGCCGGCGAACCGACGGACGATCCCGAAGCCTTGTTCACCGATCCGCCCGGCACGCTGTTGCCGACCGGGGGATTGGATCACGGGCACAAAGGCTACGGGCTAGCGTTGATGGTCGAAGCGTTGAGCCAAGGGTTGGCCGGATTCGGACGGGCCGAGGCACCGAAAGGGTGGGGCGCGTCGGTCTTCGTCCAAGTCCACGACCCCGCCGCCTTCGGCGGACTCGCCGACTACCGCCGCGAGACCGGCTGGCTCGCCGCAGCCTGCCGGAACACTCCGCCGCTGCCGGGTGTCACCGCGGTCCGGTTGCCGGGGGAACGCGGCTTGGCGAACAAACGCCGGGCTCTCGCGGAGGGTGTGACGCTCTACCCCGGCATTCTGAACGCCCTCGCACCCTGGGCCGCGAAATACGGAATCTCCCCGCCGCAACCAATCGAGTTAAGCGAATGACCCGACTCTTCGGATGAGGCCGGTTATACTCCGTACTATCTGTCCAGCGCGACACCCCACACCCCCCTCTGGACAGACTCAAAATTTCCTGGACAGACCGAACTTTTCTGGACAGACC
>JANOSQ010000438.1:0-3786 GCA_031415915.1 Fimbriiglobus sp.
TGTCGGTCGGTGCCCGCCGCGCGGCCTGCGCCAGCACCGGCAACACCAGCGCCAGCCTCGCCATCTACTGCGCCGCATCGCAGCAGATGCGGGCCGTGATCTTCATCGGCTCGGGGAAGATCAGCTACGGAAAGTTGTCCCAAGCCCTCGAACACGGGGCGTTGACGCTCCAAATCGCCGGGGACTTCGACGACGCTCTCCGCCGCGTTCAAGAGGTGTCGAAACAGCTCGGCATCTACCTCGTCAACAGCATCAACCCGTTCCGGTTGGAAGGGCAGAAATCGATCATGTTCCGGATGCTCGAAGCGCTGAACTGGGAAGTGCCCGATTGGGTCGTCGTGCCCGGCGGCAACCTCGGCAACACCTCCGCGTTCGGCAACGCGTTCATCCAACTGCTCGAACTCGGGCTGATTACCAAGGCTCCGCGGATTGCGGTCATCAACGCCGCCGGGGCCGATACCTTCTACCAGCTCTACGAGAAGAACGGCATCCGCTGGAATGGCGGGCGACCCGACGACCGCAAGATCGGCGTCTACATGAAGTATTTGGACGACGCCGACAAACGGGCCGATACCTTGGCGAGCGCCATCGAGATCAACCGGCCGGTGAACTTGCCGAAGGCTCTGCGGGCGCTCGACCGCTGCGGTGGAGTCGTACGCGAAGTCACCGATGGCGAAATGCTCGACGCCAAAGCGAAGATCGGCGCCGGTGGCCTCGGCTGCGAACCGGCCAGCGCCACGACCGTCGCCGGAGTGCAAAAACTCGTCCGCGAAGGGGTCATCGACCCGAGCGAACGCGTCGTCTGCATTCTGACGGGTCACCTGCTGAAAGATCCGACCGCGACGGTCGCTTACCACAGCAGCGACCCGAAAACCTTTGAAGAAGTCCTCGGCAAACGCGGCGTCCGCCGGACGAGCTTCGCCAACAAAGCGGTCCAAGTGCCCAACCAGTTGGACGCCATCGTGCAGGCGATCGAAGTCTACGCGTGATAGAATGCGGGGAAACGGGAGGGAAGAGCCATGCCGATGACCATCGAAGTCACCGACTTGCCGGGACGGTTGAAAGAACTGCTTCTAATGGTGGAGACGGGAACCGAGGTTCTGCTCCGCGACGGCGATGCCACGGCGAAGTTGACGACGGCCAAGCGGACGCGGGAACCGCATGAACCACGGATTCCCGGACTCAGCCTCGGTGCGGCAATCATGTCCGACGATTTCTGCGATCCGTTGCCGGACGATTTTTGGGAAGGCCCGGTATTCCCATGAGACTCCTTTTGGATACACGCGTAGTGATTTGGTTTTCGACCGACCCCAAAAAGCTACCTCTGAAAGTGTTCAACGCCATTCTGGATCCGGCTAACGTGGTGCTCTTGAGCCACTTTTGCATCTTGGAGATGGAAATCAAAGTCCAAATCGGCAAGTTGAACCTGACGAAATCGATCGCCCGAATCATCGTGGAGCAGTTACAAGTCAACGGGATGCGAGAACTACCGCAGACGTTGGATCACATCCGCGGCCTCAGGCAATTGCCTCTGATTCACCGCGACCCATTCGATCGCCTCTTGATTTCGCAAGCGAATCACGAACAAGCCCTCTTTGTGACCGATGATCGCTTGATCTCGCAATATTCGGTTCCCATCTTTTGGAAATGATCGCCATGCCCACCGCCATCGCCATCCACGGGGCCTGCGGGCGCATGGGCCAGCGGCTCGTCGCCCTCGCCCACGAAGACCCCGACCTCACCGTCGTCGCGGCCATCGATTCACCCGCGCACCCGAGGCTCGGCCAAGATGCCGGGGAACTCGCGGGCATCGGCAATATCGGCCTGCCCGTATTAGGCGGGCTGCCTTTGGATCTAACACCGGAAGCGGTCATCGACTTCTCGTCGCCGCGCGGCACGATGACCATCTTGAAGACTTGCATCGATCGGCGCATACCGCTCGTCGTCGCCACGACCGGGCACGAACCGCACGAGAAGGCCGAGATCCTCGCGGCCGCGCACCACACGGCGCTCCTCTTTTCGCCGAACCTTTC
This sequence comes from Fimbriiglobus sp., assembly GCA_031415915.1. Lineage (GTDB taxonomy): Bacteria > Planctomycetota > Planctomycetia > Gemmatales > Gemmataceae > JALHQU01. The sequence continues at coordinate 2,034 of JANOSQ010000438.1, forward strand.
CCTCGTCGTCAATTTGCTCTTCAAGCTCACCAAGCTCACGGCGGAAGCGTTGAACGGCCAAGGGTTCGACGTCGAGATCATCGAACGCCACCACCGCCTCAAGAAGGATTCCCCCAGCGGCACGGCGGCGCACTTCGCCAAGATCGTGCAAACCGCGATGCACCAAGGCGAGGTCGTTCACGGGCGCGAAGGTCTGGTCGGCGAGCGCCCCGCCGGCCAGATCGGGATGCACGCGATCCGCGCCGGCGACAACGTCGGCGAGCACACGATCCTGTTCAGCACGATGGGGGAAAGTTTGGAACTCGTCCACAAAGGGACGAGCCGGGACAGCTATGCGAAAGGGGCCTTGGCCGCCGCGAAGTTCTTGGCGGGGAAAGGGGCCGGGACGTACTCGATGGCGGATGTGCTGGGACTGTGAAGAAATGCGGAGTGAGGCATGACTCGCCGAGCACTCCGCACTTTCGCTCACTTGCCCTTGGTGAACTTCTTCAGTTCCATCGTCACCTTGACGCCGGGGAACGAGACTTCCTGCTTCACCATGCCCACGCCGTCGGCGTACCAGTTCTTACTGGTGACCTTCTGACCCATCGCGTCCATTTCCATGACGACCGGGTACGCGGTGTACTTCCCGGCGGCCACCTTCACCTCTTCGGCTTTGAAGGTTTCGAAATTCGCCTCGGCTTCCTCTTTGGCGATCTTGATCGATTCCTTCCACTTCGCCCCCGCCTTGTACGGGTACTTCAACACCGTCAGCGGCGATTCCAGTTTCATCCCTTGGAACGCGTGGCGGTAGAGCGCTTTCTCATCGGCCGACATTTCTTCGACGATCGTCTGTTCTTCGACCTTCGTGGTCAGCGTCACGATGTCGCGTTCCCCCTTTTTGCCGGGCGTGATCTTGGTCACTTCTTGGATCACGGCTTTGACCTGCCCGCCCACCGACACCTCGTACTCCCATTTCGTCCCGCTGGCGAGCGGGAAGAGATCGAGTTTCGCGTCTTCTTTCTTGTCCTCGCCGACCGCCCACGGAGCGAATAGGACGATCATCAGGCCGGGTAACAACTTGCGCATCGTTGACCTTTCGAGGAGGGTGTCCGCCGATTGATTCGTCCAGCGGTGCGACACCCCAGCGTGGACGAATAAAACGAATTGGACGAATTCCGGCGGGCGCGTAATCGACCGCACCCTCACACTATCGGCGCTCCGTTCGTGGGCAAGTCCGGCCGGAATTTCGCACCGTGGCGGCAGGCTGGCGAGTAAGCTGAACCCGCACCCATCCCCACCGGAGACGACCCATGACCGCCCTGCTGACCCTGACGATGGTGATGCTCGCCCCGGTTCCCGAACCGGCTCCGCTGAAGTGGAAGCTCGCCAAGGGCGACACTTTCTATTCCAAGACGGTGCTCGCGCTGAATCAGACGATCACGGTCAAGGGGCAGGACATCGAGCAGGAACAGGAGCAGGCGACGTTCCACAAGTTCAAAATCCTCCGCGCCGATGCGAAGGGGTACAAGATCGAGCAGACCATCGAGAAGTCGGAAGTGAAATCGAACCTCGCCGGCGCCGAGGAGACCGCCAAAAAGATGGCCGGTGTCGTGATGACCTTCACGCTCGACAAAACCTTCAAAGTGACCAAGGTCGAAGGCATCGACGACTTGCTCGACAAAGTGTCGGGCGACAACGCCGAAGTGCGCAAACTGATTGCGGGGATGCTCAACGAGGAGCTGTTCGCGGCGGGCTTGGCCGAAACCTTCCG
>JANOSQ010000439.1:0-17114 GCA_031415915.1 Fimbriiglobus sp.
ACTCCACGAGAACCTGCTCGAGTCCGAGCTATTCGGCCATGTCAAAGGGGCTTTCACCGGGGCCATCGAAAACAAGGCCGGGCGGTTCGAAGCGGCCCACGGCGGCAGCATCTTCCTCGACGAAATCAATTCGATGTCGCCGAAGCTCCAAGTGAAGCTGCTGCGAGTGCTGCAAGAGCGCGAGTTCGAGCGCGTCGGCGAAAGCCGGACGATCCGCGTCGATGTCCGCGTGATCGCAGCGACCAACTCTTCGCTCGAAGAACTCGTCGAACGCGGCGAGTTCCGGGAAGACTTGTACTACCGGCTCAACGTCGTGCCCATCGTGCTGCCGCCGCTGCGGGAGCGCCGCGAAGACATCCCGATGCTGGCGAAGTTCTTTCTCAAGCGTTACGCCGAGGCGAACAAGCTGCCGGTGATCCCGGAGTTGACCGCCGCGGTGATCGAGACGATCCTGAAGCACGATTGGCCGGGGAACGTCCGCGAACTCGAAAATGCGATGGAACGATTGGTGGTCCTGTCCGATCATGGGGCGCTGTTACCGGAGGTGTTGAAGCTCGACCGGCCACGGGTTCAATTGCGCAGCGCCAAAAACACCGGCGGCGCCCCGATGACGATGGACGTGCCCACACTCATCAAGGCGCTGGTGCGGGCCGGGGCGCAAAGTCCGTTGCCGGCGGGCGTGAAACTCCACCGCTATTTGGTCGGCGGGTTCGAGCGCGAATTGATCGAGCACGTCTTGCGGATGTGCGAAAGCGTCCAGATCAAAGCGGCGGATCGGTTGGGGATCAACCGCAACACGCTGCACAAGAAACTGGAAGAGTACGAACAAGCGGACGCGCGGTCGGAGATCGAACCGGTCGAAAGCGAATCGTAATGCGCCGCCGTTCTCCCGCCGGGTCAGCACCGTGCCGATTCCGCGATCGGTTTTTCGGGCTGCGAGCGGTGATCGTTGACCGGCGCCGCCGGCCGAGATAGTAACACCTCAGAAATGTTGGCCACGGCTCACGTCCCGTATTCACCCGCGCCTTTCCCCACTATCCTACTCTGGACAACCTGCGCTCCCGATGAGACCTCCGCCCATGGCCGGACCCAACCCGTACGACAATTGCCCCTGCGGCAGCGGCAAGAAATTCAAGTGGTGCTGCACCGCCTACTGGGACAAGATCGAAACCGGCTTGGCGATGCTCGAGCAGGGCCAAGTCGAAAACGCCCTGAAAATGATGGAGATGCTCGTCAAGGAGCACGGCACCATCCCGCAGACCTGGGGCTTCTACGCCCACGTGCTCTTCCGCGTCGATCAAGTCGCCAAGGCCGAGGAGATGCTGGAGAAAGCCTTCGCCCTCGATCCTAACTTCGCCATGGGGTACTTGCTGAAGGGGATCTTCCGCCAGAGCGAAGGCGAAGTCATCGGGGCGCTGATGCTCTTCCGCAAGGCCGCGGAGTGCTATTCCCCCGAAGCCGCGGATCGCTTGGCCCAAGTCCACGAGATGATCACGCAGTTCGAACTCCGGTTGAACCGTCCCGTCGCGGCCGCGGCGGCGCTCGCCCGGGCCGTGAAGTTCAGCCCCGGAGACGCGGAAGCCGCGGGCCAGTTCGAAACCCTCTTCGGTAACCAATCGCGGTTGCCGCACTGCGCCCGCAAAATGTACGCCCTGCGGGCGACCGCGCAACCCGCCGACCTGCCGACTTCCGGCCGACTCTCGGAAGTGAAGAAAGCCTACGAAGACCTGACCGCTAAGATCCCGAGCGACCCGGCCGCGTGGTTCAACCTCGGGGTCGTGCGGGCTTGGCTCGGCGACCAAGGCCCGGCCCTCGACGCGCTGAGCAAGAGCTTGGACGCCGAGTACGACGACGCCAACGCCGAGGAGACGGCCGCGCTCGCGGAAGTGCTCAAGTGTGGCCAAGGGATGGAAGCGGACTGCGACTACAAGGAGTACCGCTACTATCTGCAAATCCGCGACCCGAACGCCGTGCTGCAACTGCTGCAAGCGTGGGACGCCGAAGGGCGGATGATGGGGGCGCAGTCGGACGAAAACGGCCAGAACTTCGGCTGCATGTTGGTCGAGCAGCTGCCGTCGCTCGTCGACACCGGCACCACGATGGCGAAGGTTCTCGGCAACCTCACGATCAACGGCGGACTGGTGCGGCTTTGGTCGGGCGACAATCGCTCGGCCCAAACGCTCGCCATCGAAATGCGCGACCGGCTGAACATGGCGGTGGAAGAACCGGTGGAAGGCTCCGGCCCGCCGCAATTCGGGGAGATCGTGCAGGAAGCCTTCGCCTACCCGATCCGCATGACCGAGATCACCGAGGCCGAGATCAAGCTGAAGGCCTTCGCCGAGAACTTCTTCGAGACCGTCTGGGCCCACCGGCCGCTGAAGGTCTTCGGCGGTGCGTCGGCCATCGACGCCGGGGGCAGCAAACTCCTGCGGAAGCGATTGCTAGGGGTCATCAAGTTCCTCGAAGATTGCGTCGCGGGATCGGCCCCGCGCAAACAGCGCGGCGAAGAGTCGTACCCGATGGAGGTCTACGACTTCAACCGCCTCCGGCACAAACTCGGCGCCGAGCGCCAAGGGCCGGGGGCGCCGCCGCCGGAATTGGTCGCAGCGTCGAAGAAGAAGCTCGACTTCGGGGCAATGAACACCGCCGACCTCGCCGGGTTGAAGGGGGACGACCTCTCCGGTCTGGAGATCGAAGAAGCGATGCGAGCGTCCTTGAAGCTCGACGCGCGGGAACTCGCCGTGGCCTTTGCCAAGGCGGGGATCGCGAAGCCGTTCGATGTGGCCAAGCCCGACCGCTACACGCTGTTCGCCTGCCTGATGGCCTCGGCGAACGCCGACGGAGATTCCACCGCCGCGCTGCAACACGCGACCGCCGGGGCCGAGTACGACGCGGCCAACAACGCCGGCAAACGGGCCAACGAGTTCGGCCTCCAAAAAGCGAGGCTATTGGCAAAGTCGGGTCAAGCCGACGCTGCGGTGAAGGAGTTCATGGAACTGATCGCCCGCAATCCGGACGAAGCCAAGTTCTACATCGGCGCCACCGAGACGATGCTGAGCGCGAAGCGCGGGTCGGACGCGCTCCGTTTCGCCGAGGCCGGCTTGGCGAAGGCGAAGTCCACCGGCAACCGCGATCTGGAAGGGGCCTGCCTCGAACTGAGCGAAGCGGCGAAGCGGTTGAAGTAGAGCCGTTTTGTTAGCGGGACGCGCCAGCGACGGTTTCACCGTAAAACGCGAGCTGCCGCATTGTGGTAGGTGGCCGTCGCTAGCGCGTCCGGCTAACAAAGTGCCTTTGTGAAGCCCGTGTGAGTTTCCCAATTCCCTCGGAGACGCAAGCTTCCGTTCCGGGTACAATCTCCCCCAATACGTTCCCCACACCAATTCGGCGCCATGCCGGAGGCGCTCCCCATGCCTCGGGTCAAAGCTTTTCTCGACTGCCTCGGGCTCGCGCTCTGCGATAAGGCGCGCAAGCCCCTTCAGAACCAAGGTCGCTTCGGCGATTGCCTGCTCGACGTCGCCAAGGCGACCCTCGACAACGCCCACAAGGAACTCACGACCGACCAATTGAAGGCCGCCCTCGCCGAACTCACGACCCTCGATGCCGACGACTACAACTCGCGGTTGACCAAACTCGCCGACGGCCTCGCCCGCATCAATTCCATCCCTTTCCGCAAGGAACTGATCGATTACCTCACGCCGATGCCGGGGTTGGTGCGGCGCTTCTTGGCGCGGCCGTCCGACCCGGACGGTGTGACCGCCCCCGAGGGTTTGCAGATCTACAAGCCGGAAGATCTGCTGCTGTTCCTGCCGCCGCACTTGGCGAAGTTGAAGCCGGGGAAGGAACCGAAAGGCCTCGACAACTGGAAGCTCTCCGAGTTGCTCGGCTTCGGTGAAACATCGGAAACGTGGCTCGCCTACGACCCCAACGACGAATCGATCGTCCCCGTCGCTCTCAAGTTCGCGCTCGAAGACGACACCGCCACCGCCGTGCACGAGCAACAGAAACTCTTCGTCGACGTCTTCACCCTCGCCGAAGAAACCGGTGTGATCCCGCTGCAATCGGTCTTCTTGGAAACCTCCCCGCCGGCGCTCGAGTACGCCTACTTCACCGGCTACGACCTCGCTTCGCTGATGTGGGATTGGAAATGGAAGTTCGATTCCGCCAAGCCCGAGGCGGCGCTCAAACTCGTCCGCCGCATCAGCGACATCGTCGGGAAGGCCCACTCGAAGGGGATCGTCCACCGGAACCTGAAGCCGAGCAACATCCGCCTGCACCCAACCGACGGCGGGAAGTTCACCCTTTGGGTCTGCGATTTCGGCTGGAGCCAGATTTCCTCGGCCCGCTCGCTGACCATGCACCGGAACACCCCCCGCGCCGAACAGACGCGGCTCTCGCTGCGCGGAGCCTATTCCCCGCTCTACGCTTCCCCCCAACAGACCCGCAAAGACGACCCCGACCCGCGCGACGATGTCTACGCCCTCGGCGTCATCTGGTACCAGTTGCTGAAGCGCGATCCGCACACTTCGGCCCCTGTCGGCCACGAATGGGTCGAGGAATTCCGTCACGCCGGCGTCACCGATGCCCAAGCTCGGCTGTTGACCGCCTGCCTGAGCACCCGACCCGAGAAACGTCCCGCCGACGCCCGCGAACTCAGCGACATGCTCGGCAACGTCACCGCCGGCCCGCCTGCGTCCAACGATGGCTCGAAGCTCATCGCGTTGAAAAAATCGGGCGAGCACGTCAACCTCCACGGCGCCGACTCCGGCGGCCCCAAGTCCGGTGGGACCCGCCCGACCACCAAACTCGGGATGCCCGCGCTGCTCAGCGTAGCCGCAGCGGGCTCGCCCTCACTCGGCTTTGGCGGCTTGCCGCGCTTGTTGAACAATTCCATCGGCATGACCTTTTCGCTGATCCCACCCGGCCAATTCCTCATGGGGTCGCCCGAAGGGGAAAGCGGCCGCCGCGAGCACGAGAATCCGCAGCACGAGGTGAACATCACGAAGCCGTTCTACCTCGGCGTCCTCGCCGTCACGCAGGGGCAATTCGAAAAAGTGACCGGCAAGAACCCCGCCGCGTTCAGCCGCAACCACCACGGCGGCCCCGACCACCCCGTGGAAACGCTGACGTGGGACGACGCCGCGAAGTACTGCGAGCGCCTCTCGGCGATGCCCGACGAGCAGATCAACGGCCGCTTTTACCGACTGCCCAGCGAAGCGGAATGGGAGTACGCCTGCCGTGCGGGAAGCACCTCCGCATTCGCCTTCGGCGACAAGATCACGCCCAAGGAAGTCCACTACGCGGCGGTCGGCGCCTTCGGCAAATCGGGCGGCCAAGCGCGGACGGTCGCCGTGGGCACGCTGCCGGCCAACGCGTTCGGCCTCCACGACATGCACGGCAACGTGCAAGAATGGGTGAACGACTGGTACGACGAATACTACTACTTCGACAGCCCCCCGGACGATCCAGCGGGGCCCCTGCACGGCACGATGCGGGTCGTCCGCGGTGGCTGCTTCACGATGTTCGGCAACGACTGCCGCAGTGCGGCCCGGCGCCCGCACTCCCCGGCCAGCGCGAGCAACACCGTGGGCTTCCGCGTGGTGCTGGAGATCGCGCGGTGATTGCGGAGGGGCGGTGACGGTCGCCGGCTATTCCGCGACCAACTCCGGGAACACATCCCCCGGCAAGCCGACGGCGCGCATCCCTTCGGTGAGGCGCTTCACCGCGGCGAAGCGGTAGTTCGCCACCTGCTGCTCGGACACTTTCAAAAACTCGGCGACTTGCCAGTTGGGCCAGCCCTTCACGAAGAGCAGCTCCAGCACCTGTATGCGCGTGAAGTCCCCCTTCTGCTCGAATCCGCGCAGGAGTTCCGTCAACCCGCGGACGATGGCTCCCGTTTCCAGATCTTGTCGCTCCTGGCTGCGGGCGATGCTGCTGGCGGGGCGTTGGTCGGTATCCGGCGCCCGGCCGAGTTGCTCCTCGTCCGCTTCGCTGCCGGTGGCGTGCGGCCGCCGGCCGGCCTTGCGGAGGTAGTCGGTGACTTTGTGGCTGGCGATGGTGAAGAGCCAAGTCTGCAAGTCGCGTTTGTCGTCGTAGTTCGTCAGGCTGTTGAGGAAGCCGATGAACGTCTCTTGGACGGTATCGTCGGTCGTGGAATGGTCGCGCAGTCGCCGCCGGACGTAGGCGCGGAGCCGACCCTCGTAGCGGGCGACGAGTTCTTCCCACGCGTTGTCCGAGGCGTCGCCGCCGGAGCGGATTTGTTGAACGAGGAGCCGATCCGAATCGCTGGTCATCGCCTAGCCCCCGATTGGCCGAAGCGACATTGTACATCGGCCGTCCGTTCTCACAGCAATTCCTTGATCGCTTGAACGCCGTCTTCGACCAAGTAATGCGGCCGGCCGTTGGTGTCGAGGGCGCGGTCGGCGCTCGGGTTCAACCCGAGGTTCGTGTAGAGCGTGGCGAAAATTTCTTGGTGCGTCACCGGGCGGGCGACGGCGTGCTCCGCCAAGCGGTTGGTGGCGCCGATGGCTTGGCCGGTCTTCATGCCGCCGCCGGCGAGCAAGGCGCAGCTGACCTGCGGCCAGTGATCGCGGCTCGCATCTTTGTTGATCCGCGGCGTCCGGCCGAACTCGCCCCAGACGACCACCGACACCGTCTTGTCGAGGCCGCGGTCGTGGAGATCGCCGATGAGCGAACTCAGCGCCCGGTCGAGCAGCGGAAAGTCTTTGCGAGCTTGGACGAAGTTCTTGCCGTCCGAACCGTGCCAGTCCCAGCGGCTGAAGTTCATGGTCACGACGCGGGCACCGGCTTCCACGAGCCGGCGAGCGACGCAGAAGTTCCGCACCATCCGCGGGGCGCCGTCGCGCTCGAATACCGGGTCGTCCACGCCGTAGCGTTCGAGGACTGCTTTCGGTTCCTTCGACAGGTCGAGTGCGTCTTTCAACTTGGTCGAGGTCAGGATGTCCATCGCTTGCCGCGTGTACGAATCCATCCCTTCCATCAACCCGGCGGTGTCGAGTCCACGCCGAACGGAGTCGAAGCCCTGTTTCAGCGCGACGCGGTCGTTCAACTGCTCGAGCGTCACACCTTTCAGCGTGAGGTTATCGGCCTTCATCCCGTTGGCTTTGGCGCCGACGAGTTGGAAGGGTTTGTGGCCCATGCCGAGGAAGCCGCCGTCGCCGGGCTGGCCCCACTTCGGCTCGCCGGTCGGATACATGAGGCTGACGTTCGCGGGGATGGCGGGGTCGGAGGTGCCTCGCAGCTTCGACACCCACGCCCCGAGGTGCGGCCAAAACCCCGGCTTGGCCGCGTCCTTCTTCCGCCCGGTCATGCACTGGTAGGCGTCGTGGTCGCCGCTGCTCCCGCTGAGGGAGCGGATCACGGCGAACTTGTCCATCATCTTGGCGATCAGCGGGAAGTGCTCGCAGATTTCGACCCCGGGGACGTTGGTCTTGATCGGCTTGAATTCACCGCGCACATCGGCCGGTGCTTCCGGCTTCAGGTCGAACATATCGAGGTGGGGCGGCCCGCCGGGCAGGAAGATGTTGATGACCGCGCGATGGGACGAACGGATGCCATCCTGTTTCTCGGCCGCCAGCAAACTCGGCAGCATCAGGCCGCCGCCGAGGAGTGTCCCGCCGACCGTGAGGAAGTCGCGACGGTTGACGCCGTCGCAATATCCGCCGTTGACGTGCGGTTTGCCGAAGATCGTGAGCACGGGCGAACTCCGAGAACTGACGCGGGGTGGGCGGAGATAGTATCGCACACGGCGGGCGTGAATCCCAACCCGATTTGCGATTTTCCCACGCCCACCCGATCCGCGGATCAACGCCCCTGCTTGGCGAGGAACTTCAATCCGCCGCGGGAAGACAATCCCTGTTGGCAGGTTTGGTCGAACTTGTAGTGCCGGAGCAGTTTCACGAGTTGCTCGGCTTCGACTTGCGTGGCGAAGGGGCCGAAGATCTGCCGGTGGGTGGCGTCGTAGAGCGAGAACTTCCCGCCCGATGCGGGGCGCACTTTCAAATCTTGGGCGTCGAACCGCGTCGCCTGCACCGCGAAGGGCACGCGCGTCGGGGCGGCGCCGTTCACGAGGAAGAACGTGATGTCCGCGTTGAAGCGGCAGAATTCCGTGGCGCGGATGTCTTGGACGACCTTCAACGCATCGCGGGCGCTCCACTCGCTCGGACCGAACTTCGCGAGGACGTCCGTCCCGTGAACGAGGAGGTACTCGCCCTTCTCCTTGCGGACTTCGCACTTCTTCGCATCGATCACGATCCGCTCGCCGACGAAGCCCAAGCCCGCGACGTCGATCCCGGTCCGCGTCAGGCTCTGCTCCTGTTGGTCCTTGAGCGCCGAGGCGAGCCCGCCCGCGCCGGCGGCTCGCTGCCCGGGCATCGCGAAGAAGTAGGTCATGATCGGCGCGGCGTCGCCGACCCAACCGATGCGGTTGAAGCCGTAGCGCTGGGCCACGGCCGCGGCTTGCTCGGCATCGGCCCGGTTGACGCCGAAGTTCAACAAGATGGAAACGTCGTCGCGCAGAACCCAGACCCCGCGGAGACTCTCGGCCCGGACGGTTTTCAAATCGACCGACTGCGAATGCTTCGGCTCGTAAGTCGGTACGAAAGCTTCGCCCTTCGTCAGGCCGTATTCGATGACCGGCCGGCCGATGCCGATGCCGACCCACTCGGTCGGCCGCAGTTCGCGCATCTGCCGCACCATCTCCTCGGCTTCGGACTGGTGCTTGCCGAACTCGCGCAAGAGTGTGGATCCGGACCAGATTTGCCAATTCTCGTTCTGCCGGCGGGCGATGAGCGACGAACCCTCGATGCGGACGATCTGCTCCTTCTGCGGGAGCTTCACCTCGGATTTCATCCCGCCGGTTTTGTGCTCCGTCGCGCCGAAGGACGGTGGCGCCACGGCGGCACGGGGCAACGTGTGCGGCTGCTGAGGGAAAAGTTGCGGGCCGAATCCCGACGGCAAGCGCCCCGGTTCGTTCATCGGCAGTGGGCCGGGCACGATGGGGGTCTTGGGGACTTGCGCGAAGAGCGGGGCCGCGGAGAAACTCACCGCTGCAGTCAAAAGCAATCGCCGGCGCATGGGTCACCCTCCGCGGATCGTCCTCTTCGGAGTTATCGGCAGAATCGGACACCGAAAATGAGTCGGGTCGGGTCACGAGAAGTTTCCCTGCTCCCGTCCTTCACGCTGGCCGTGATCGGGTGAGCCGGTCGTCGCATCCTCAGCCCACGTAAATGCCGGCGTACAGACCGGGGAATACGTCCTCGGCGGAAGTCGGGGCGGCGGAGCCGACTTGGGCCAGCGTTGCCCCGGAGAAGATCCAAACCGTCGAGCCGTTGCCGATGCCGGCCCCGGCGATGACATCCGAGAAACCGTCGCCGGTCAAATCGCGGCCGGCGACGCGGATCCCGCCGAGGTTGGTCGGCGGGCCGGCGAAGAAGCTCGCCAACTGCGTCGGATTCGCTTGGAGCAGCGACAACCCGCTGACCACGGTCACGTGCGGTGCCCCGAGGCCGGCGCCGGTGATGATGTCGGCGAAGCCGTCGCCGTCCACATCCCCCGCCGCGACGAAAACGCCCCCGTTGTACTCCTCGGCGTAGGCGTAGAAGTCGTTGACCAAGCGCCGGGCCTCGCCCTGACTCAACGCGATCCCGTCGAAGACGGCGACCGACGGCCCCGCCCCGGCCCCGGCGCCGACGATCAAATCGGGCGTACCGTCGCCGTTCACGTCCCCGGCCGCGAGCCGGACGCCGCCGCGGAAGCCTTCGCCGAAGGCGTAGAAGCTGGCGACTTCGACGAGGGCGCCGTCGAGCGTGAGGAATAGCTTCACGTGGGGTTGAGCGCCGGCATCGGTGCCGACCGCCAAATCGGCGATACCGTCGCCGTTGAAGTCGGCGGCCGCGATGAACACGCCGCCGGTGAAGCCGTCGAACGGTTGCGCGGTGGCCAGCACTTGACCGTCGATGCGGTTGACGACCGAGATCTGGGCGACGATACCGGGGCTGCTTCCGACCGCGATATCGAGCAGGCCATCGCCGTTGAAATCGCCGACGGACGGACGGACGCCGGTGTACGGCCCGCCGAATCGGTCGAAGCCGCTGAGTTGGTGGACGTCCTCGTTGTGGTAGCAAATGTCCGATCCGTTATCCGAGCCGACGGCGAACTCCGGCGTATCGGGCCGGTTCACCACCACCCTGGCCGGGGGCGATTGACTCGGCAGCAACTCGGCTTGGCGCGGGAGCACGAAGCCGCCCGTCCCGATCACCGCCGGGGAACCCGAGTAGGTCGCGAGCACGGTGTTGACACCGGGCGGCAAGATCACCGTGATCGTGGCCACACCGTTGACGAGCGTCGCGGTGCCGAGGGTCGTGGAACCGGAGGTGAAGGTCACGGTGCCTTGCGGGGTGTCGTGACCGGGGAAGGCCGGCACCACCGTCGCGGTCAACGTGACTGGCGTGTCGATGCGTGTTCGGGACGGGACGGCCGTCAGCGTGGTAATCGTGCTGTCGGGGAGATCGTTCAAGAAGACTTGGCCGATCGCGTCGCCCAGCACGGCGAAATCGGGGTGCGAGTCGCCGTCGAAATCGCCGGTGATCAAATCCCGGCTGAACGTGCTGTAGGCGTACGGGTTGAAAGTATCGGCGGTAAACGTCCCGTTGCCATTGGAGGTGAGGGCGTTCGCTTCGTTGGCCACATCGGTGGAGACGACATCGGGCCGGCCGTCGGAGTCGAAATCGGTCGAAGCGACGCGGACGCCGAAGGAATTCACGGGGAAGAAGGCGACCCCCGCCGCGTTGTACTGACCCGCGCCGAGACCGGCGTGCAGGACGAGATTCCCGCCCTCGGTGGTCACCACATCGAGCAGCGTATCCCCGTTGAATTGGCCGAGTGCGAAGTCTCCGATCCCGCCGGAAGCGGTCGTGATCACGACCGGGGCGAAAGTGCCGTCGCCGTTGCCGAGGTACGCCGCGATGTTGCCGCCGGAACTGACGGAGAGGAAATCGATGGTGCCGTTGTTGTCGAGGTCGCCGGTGAGGATGCGCTGGTCGAAGAAACTGGCCGCGACCGAGGTCAACGCGGTGAATCCCCCCGCGGCGTCGTTGAGGTAGACCCGGTAATTCACCCCCTGCAAGGCGACGATATCCGTATGGCCATCGCCGTTGAAATCGCCCGAACCGAGCCCGGCCGTTCCCGCCGGATCCACGAACGATTCGAAGAAAGTCCCATCCCCGTTGCCCGTATAGACCCGCAGCGTGAACGACGTATCGCTCCCCGTGGCCAAATCGGGAATCCCGTCCCCGTTGAAATCGGCCGTGATCAGAGATGTCGGCGAGCTGATCGTGCTGCCGTCCAGCGAGTCGCCGAGCGTGAATTGCCCTTCGCCCGTGCTGAGCAACACCGCGATGAACGGCGCTCCCGCCGTCCCGCCGTTGCGATTGCTCACGGCGATGTCGTCCAGCCCGTCGAGGTTGAAGTCCGCGCTCGCGGCGGCGACGGTGGAAATCACACCGGTGGTGAACGTCGCCAACGGGGTGAAACTCGGCAAAATCCGCGCGTCGAGTTCGAGCAGTTTGGGGCGGCTCCGAGAATTGTCACGCATCGATCCACTCCTGCACGGGGTCTGCGGCATCGTCAGTTTATCGGACGGCCCTTCTGGAGGGAACCAAACGTCCGCTCCGCTTCCGGGGAGAATCTTCCCCGGATTGCCGGTTTTACCGCATCGACCGTTGAAAATGGCGTTGCGGGGCGCCCGCGAACCGGTATACACCGCGGGCCGGAATTCCGGTTCGCACGCCGAGGGTCGCATGGTCCCGGTCGGTTTCGCTCTGGTATTGCTGACGTGCACCCCCTCGGCCCCGCCGGGGTTGGCGGTCGCCGCGCCGCGGTTGCAACGCGGCGACGAACTCGTTTACACGGGCGAAATCCGCGAGTCGAGCGACCGGCCGGACAACCGCTTCAAGAAAAAGCACCTGCTCGAAATCCGCGTGTTCGTCTTGGAGTCCACGGCGGACTTCGCGGACTTCGCCGACTGCGCGGTGATGACATCCCTCACCCCGCAGAACGATGAGAAGGTCGCCCAAGCGGTCATGGTGGTGTCGGGTTCGACCCCCGCGAAAGCCCGATCCGGCTCCACGGCGCACCTCCAACTCATCCGCATCGATTCGCGCGGGCGGACTCAACTGCTCGAACCCGTGGGGCCACCGCCGCTCGCCTTCGCCAAAGCGGGGTTGAGTCCGGTCGCGAGCGTGCCTCTGGACACCGTGCCGGTACACGAACTCGGTTGCTTCGTGCCGCTGCCGGTCGAAGGCGCGAAAGTCGGCGGCCAATGGGCCATCGCCGATCCGGCCCGGACTCCCACGGTCTGGAACGCGAAAAGCGAATCGCTCTGGAACGGCAGCCGGGCCATCGAACTCACGGCGGTTCAAAAATCGACGGGCTGGGATCAACCGAATGCGACGCCCGAAGGGTGGCACCGTTCGGAATCGTTGCTCGCTTCGCCCGAGGACGGCTACGCCAGTGTCGTGCAGCGGGAAATCTCCCGCCGCGTCGGCCGCGATGTCGTGTCGCGGCTCACCACGACCTACGAATTGCAGCAGACGAATCGCCACGTTGGCGCGCGCTACGCCGAGTTGCGCAACGAGGTCGAGCAAGCGTGGTTCCTCGGCGGCGACCGGCCGATCCGCACCGCGAAGATCCAGCGCTACCTCGACGAACACCCCAACGGCAACAGCTTCCGGCCGGTGCTGGAAACTCTGGCGAGGCGATCCGAGACCGCGTCCGCCAACATCGCCCCGCCGGTGGTGTCCACGCTGATCGTGAAGCCGGTGGGCCCCACCCTCCTCCGCGTCGGTTACGCGGCCCCAGACTTCGTCGTCGCCGATGTGGATCGCCCCACCGGCCGCTTCCGGCTCTCCGCGAACAAAGCGAAGCCGACGGTGGCCATCTTCTTCAAACCCGGCTCGGCGACTTCCCAAGATGCACTGACCGTCGCGGAAGCGCTGCATCAACACTTCGGGGACAAGGTGACCATCGTCCCGTTGGCGATCGGCTCGACCGCGAGCGCGGCTTCCAAGCAGCGCGAGGAGTTGAAACTGAAGGTGCCGATCTACGACGGGCTCGACGTCCGCGACAATTACCGCGTCACGACCTTCCCGCAGATCTTCATCCTCGAATCGACCGGGAACCTGAGGTGGACGTTCGACGCCGGCGTCGGCCCGGAAACGGGGTTCTTGGTGAAGCGGGAACTCGATGACCTACTGAAGTAGCGACCCATGGAGATTCCCAGTTCCATCCGCGTCTGCGCCGCCACGGGGCGGGAACTGATCCCCGGCGAACGGGTTTACGGAGTCTTGTTCGAGGAAGCCGGTAAGTTCGTGCGGAAGGATTATGCCGCCGATGCGTGGTGCGGCCCCTTGCCGGGGGCCGTAGCATTCTGGGCCGGGCGAATTCCGACAGCCAAGACGGCGCGGAAGCCGACCTTCAACGATAGCCTCTTGCTCGATTGCTTCGACCACTTGGACGGGGCGACCGAGCCGAATCGATTGCAGTTCCGGTACGTGGTAGCGCTCCTGTTGATGCGGCGGAAGAAGTTGAAATTCGAGGACGCCCAGCGCAAACCGGACGGCGCCGACGTGTTGATTCTGCGCGACGGCCGCACGAACCAGCGGCTCGAAGTGGTCGATCCGCGGCTGACCGAAGAGCAGATCGACGCGGTGCAAGACGAAGTGTTCCGAGTCCTCGGCTGGGAATGATCCACATGCGACGCATCGTCCCACTGCTGGCCCTCGCTACCGCGCTCGGTTCGCTCGCCGGCTGCGCCTGGCTCGACAAGATGCGCCCCGACCCGAAGAACCCGACCGGTACCGGCGCGCTCAAAGCCAAGAAGCCCGAAGAGTTCGTTTCGTATTTGAACCGGCAATCGGGCTACATCAATTCCGTGCGCTACGACGACGTCGGTTTGAAAGCCACGATCCCCGGTCAACCGTGGGTGCCCGCGCTCCGCAGCGGCCTGATGGTCGCGCAGAAGCCGAAGAACTTCCGGATGCAATCGGGCTTCGCCCTCGGCGGGGATCAACTCGATATCGGCTCGAACGCCCAAGAGTTCTGGATGTACACGAAGCAGCCGAAGCCGACGTTCCTCTTCTGTTCGCACACCGATTTCCCCAAAGTGCAGGACGATCTGCCAGTGCCCTTCGAGCCGGACTGGGTGCTGCAAGCGCTCGGGATGTCCACGTACGATTCGACCAAGAACTACGAAGTCGAAATTCACGAGAAGAACCGGGCCTACTACCTCAAGTACGAGGACACGACACCTGCCGGGCAGAAGGTGATGCGGGTCACCGAATTCGCGGCCGACGCCACCGAAGGTAACCAACCCCAAGTCCGCCGGCATATGATCCTCGCTCAAACGAAGACCGGCTGGCAGACGAACATGATCGCCGAGATCCACAAGGTGTCGGTAGTTGACGCGGGCAACGACGCCCAGACCGGCCAACGGGCCTACGTGCAAGTGCCGACCGACGTCACACTCGAATGGCCGCAGCAGAAGGTGAAGTTGGCCCTGAGCCTCGGCAAGCCGCAGTTGAACACCCGCGAGGAAGCGGTGCTCTTCAGCAAGCCGGCGAAAATCGACAATGCCAGCCCGGTGAATCTGGCTGACTACCGCAGTAATGGCTCGCCCTCCGGATTGATCCGCGGCGCGACGCCCGGAGATTTGCCGGTGGAACGCAAGCGCAAGTGAACCTCGGAATCGCTCGGCCGCAGACACATCGCCGATCCGCGCCCATCCTGAAAGCGCGCTCGACTTGTCATTCGGCTATCTTTACACTTCCCGCATCACTCTCCCGGAGCAAATCGATGTCCCTCTCCCGCCGTTCGTTCGTCGCGGCCTCGACCGCAATCGTCCTGTCCCCGCTACTGCGGGCCGAAGAAGCCCCCGGCACCTACTGGGTCTACGTCGGCACTTACACCGGCAAAGATGGCAGCAAAGGCATTTACCGCAGCACCTTCGATCCGAAGACCGGCAAACTGACGCAGCCCGAACTCGCGGCCGAAGTCGGCAATCCGACGTTCCAATCGCTGGCGCCTGACGGGAAGACACTCTATTCCGTCGGCGAAACCGACGGCAAGGGCGGCGGCGGCGTCTACTCGTGGGCTATCGACCCGAAGACCGGGGCGCTCTCCGGCATGGCCACCGGGGCCAGCGGCGGCGGCGGGCCGTGCCACATCAGCACCGATGATAGGAATCAGTTCGCCATCGTCGCCAACTACGGTGGCGGTAGTGTGGCCGTCTTCAAACTCAAAGACGACGGCACCCTCGGCGAACGCTCCTGCTTCGTTCAACACAAAGACGACGAAGCGGGCGACGCCAAGCCCCGGGCTCCGCGCGGCCATAGCGCCTTCTTCGACGCCACCGGCACACTCGCCTTCGTCTGCGATTTGGGGCTGGATCAGGTGAAGATCTACAAGCTCGACCGCGTGACCGGGAAGATCACCCCGAACACCATCACCAACGTCCCGATGCCGAAGGGCACCGGCCCCCGGCACATCCACATCGCCCCGGATCAATCGGTCGCGTTCGTCTGCGGCGAACTCAACATGACGATCAACGTGATTTCGATGGACGTGAAGGCGAACAAATTCGAACTGAAGCAATCCCTCAGTACCACCCCCGACGGCAAACCGACCAAAGGCGGCAGCACAGCCGAAGTGCGCATCCACCCGAACGGGAAGTTCGTCTACGTGTCGAATCGCGGGCACAACAGCATCGCGGTCTTCGAGTACGACGCCAAAACGACGACGGTGAAAGCGGCCGGGCACATCACGGGCGAAATCAGCACGCCGCGGAACTTCAACATCACGCCCTGCGGGAAGTGGATGGTCGTCTGCAGCCAAGACAGTGCCAAAGTCGCCGTCTTCGCCATCGACGAGAAGACGGGTATGGCCAAAGAGACGCCGAACAGCATCACCGTGGATCGGCCGGTGTGCGTGAAGTTTTTGGCGAAGGGGTAAGGCGAAACTCTTCCGATCCCGGAGGGATCGCAGAGATTAGCCGGCGGTCGAAGACCGCCGGATAGCTTCGACCCCGGAGGGGTCGCACCCGCCTCTGCGATCCCTCCGGGATCGGCGAATATTCTCAACGCGTTCCGGTGGTCTGCGACCGCCGGCTAATCTCTGCGATCCCTCCGGGATCGAATCTCTATTCCGGATGCTTGAAGTACGCTAAAGCGAGTATTGCCCCACCTCCAGCATCCGACCGTCGCCAGTTCACGAACGCGGCGCATTCGATCAACGCCGAATACAGATCGGGGCAACGACTGGCGAAATCGGACACCCCGTCGAGTCGGAGGGTGAGAACTCCGCCGGGTTCTATCCGTAAAGCTCGTCATGCCCCCTCCGAATCGTCGAGATAGCTCATGCAGTCGATCCACGCATTCATGTTCCGCCCATAGAAATCTGGGAATCCGAACACCTCGGCAAACAGGCTGTGGAACGATTCCCAATCGGTGATGCGGTCACAATCCAAACGCACCACGGCCATAAAGGATCTCCTAAATCCAAGACATCAGCTTCACCCCGATGGCGATGAACACCGCCCCGGCGACCATCATCGCGGCGAGCCGCAGCGTCTCTAGGCTCGACCGCCGGGCCAGCAATCGATTCAACTCTCGTTGGTCGCGCGATTCGATCGCGCTT
This sequence comes from Fimbriiglobus sp., assembly GCA_031415915.1. GTDB lineage: Bacteria > Planctomycetota > Planctomycetia > Gemmatales > Gemmataceae > JALHQU01. Next base: position 16,708 of record JANOSQ010000439.1, read on the forward strand.
TGGATCGCCACCTCGTAGCGGCCTTCGGGGTAGTCCTTGGCTTGTTCTTCGGTCAGGCACCCGGCGGGGAGTTTGGCCGGCGGCACCGGCATCGCCCAGATGCTGAAGCCGAGTTCGTCCGAGAATGCCAGCGTCGCGGGCCAGAGTTCGCCCCGGCTCCGCGTCGGCAGCAATTGCCAAATCGTCCGGATCGCGGCATCGCTGGTTTCGGAGCGCTTCAAACAGATTCGCCCGCCGTCGAGCAACGATTGCGTCGCGCCGAGGAGAAACGGGCCGTCGCCGGCTTTGAGCAACGCCTCGAGATCCTCGACCCGCCGCGGGGGCAAAGGCTCCGCCGGCCATGCGAGCGCCGGCATTTCGCCGCGGATGGACCAGTCGGCGGGAAAGCGCTCGGCGATGGCGAACGG
>JANOSQ010000440.1:0-14354 GCA_031415915.1 Fimbriiglobus sp.
GAAATGGCTCCCGAGTGGTTGCAGGATGTCGTGCCGGCCTATGCGTCGGTCGGGGTCTACTTCGATGCGGATCGGGTCTCCGCGCTAGCGGTCGCGGACTTCATCGCGGTAGCGCAGACCTCACCCCCTAGCCCTCTCTCCGAAGCGGAGAGGGGGAACCGGACCATCACCATTCCCGACTGCTACGAGCGCGGGCCGGATCTCCTCGCGGTCGCATCGCATCTGAGTCTCACACCCGAAGCGGTCATCGCGCTGCACACTTCGACAACCGTCACCGTCCACGCCATCGGCTTCGTGCCGGGGTTCCCGTACATGGGCTACCTCCCGCCGGAATTGTGCGGTGTACCGCGACTCGCTTCCCCGCGGACGCGGGTCGAAGCGGGGAGCGTCGGCCTCACCGGCCGGCAGACGGGGATCTATCCCTTGCCCCGTCCCGGAGGGTGGCATTTGATCGGGCAGACCCCATTGACCCTCGTCGATGTCGCCGATGGATTCTTCCCCCTGCGCGTCGGGGATCGCATTTCGTTCACGCGCATCGACGAGTCCGCGTACCATCAACTGCACGGGGAGCGGTTGCAACCGGAGGCGGTATGAGTTTGTTCGCGGATCGACTGGCCGAGGCGGTGCGGCGCGACGGCCCATTGTGCGTGGGGATCGACCCGCGCTTCGAAATGCTGCCCGACGCCTATCGGAAGTTCCCGCCGGGCGTCGCCATCGAGGCGTTCAGTTTGAAGGTGCTGGAGTTGGTGCGCCCCTTTGCCGGTGTGGTGAAGCCGCAGGCGGCGTTCTTCGAGTTGCTCGGTCCCGAGGGAATGGCGGCGATGCAATCGGTTCTGTGGCGCGCCAAGGAACTCGGATTCGTCACGATCCTCGACGCCAAACGCGGCGACATCGCCAGCACCGCGACCGCCTATGCCGAAGCGGCCTTCTCAGAAGAAGTCTGGAACGCCGACGCGCTGACGGTGAATCCGTATTTGGGCGCCGATGCCGTACAGCCGTTCATCGATACCGCGCGGAAGGCGACTCCGACACGCGGATTGTTCGTCCTCGTTCGCACGAGCAACCCCGGCGGTGGATTGTTTCAGAACGCGCTGGCCAACGGCGTGCCGTTGTATCAGCGCGTCGGTGCGGAAGTGAACGACTGGAACGACGGCGGATTGGGCGAGTGCGGCTTGGGCGACGTGGGCGCCGTGGTCGGCGCGACCCATCCGAAGGAACTCGCGGAACTGCGGGCCGCGATGCCGAGGGTTTGGTTCTTGGTGCCGGGATACGGCGCCCAAGGCGGCACGGCCGCGGATGTGCGGGCCGGGTTTCTGCCGAATGGTTTGGGAGCCGTCGTCAATAGTTCGCGCGGGGTCGTCTTCCCGTTCCGGCCCGGCGACGCCGATTGGGAACGACAGATCGTGGAGGCTGCGAAAAAAGCCCAAGCGGAACTGCGCGGAGTGGAGTAACTTCGACCCGAGTTTTGGGTTAAGCTAGTGCCACCCGCGGAGCCAGTCCGGATGTCGAATTCGCCGAAGTCCCCCGAGGCCGCCGAGCCACCCGTCGATTTGACGGGGCGGACCATCGGCGACTTCGCGCTGCTCCGGCGGATCGGTCAAGGCGGCATGGGGCAGGTGTACCTCGCCCGGCAGCAATCGCTGAAGCGGGAAGTCGCGTTGAAAATCCTGCGGAAGGACTTGGCCGGGAACGCCGTGGCCCTCAAACGGTTCCAAGCCGAGGCCGAAGCGGTCGCGAAGATCAGCCATCCGAACATCGTCCAGGTTTACGCGGTCGGCGAGCAAGACGGCCTTCACTTCATGGCCCTCGAATACGTCGAGGGCCGCAACCTGCGCGAGTACCTCGAACGCAAAGGCCCGCCCGAGATTCCGGTCGCCTTGATGATCCTTCGCCAAGTCGCGGCGGCGCTCCAGCGGGCCGGGGAACTCGGGTTGGTGCACCGCGACATCAAGCCCGAGAACATCCTGCTCAATCGAAAGGTCGAGGTCAAAGTCGCCGACTTCGGCCTGTCCTGTTATTTCGCCGGCGACACGAAGCCCGTCAGCCTCACCCAAAGCGGGATGACCCTCGGGACGCCGCTCTACATGTCCCCCGAGCAAGTGCAGGGGAAGCCGGTCGATCACCGCAGCGATCTCTATTCCTTCGGCGTTACGGCCTATCACCTCCTCGCGGGGAATCCGCCGTACTCCGGGTTGAACGCGTTCGACGTCGCGGTGCAGCACGTGCAAGCGACGCCGGAACCGCTGGAACAAATCCGCCCCGACTTGCCGGGCGAGTTGTGCGCGATCGTGATGAAACTCATGGCGAAGCGGCCCGAAGATCGGTACGCCTCGGCGAAAGAGGTTCTCCGCGACCTCGCCCGGGTGCAGAAAGGACTGGCACTCGGCGCACTGCCATCCGCCCTCAATTCCGGTGCTATGCCGCGCGTCGCGGGGCCTTCGAACTTGAGCATCTCGCTCTCCGGCAATCAAGTCGGCGCCGTGCGGGTCACGGGTTCCATTCCTTTGCTCGGGGCCGGTTCACCGCCGGCGAATCGCTGGCCGTGGCGGCTCATCGGCTCGGCGCTGTTGATCGCATCCGGGTTGGCGGGGTGGTGGGTGTTCGATCAAATGCACCCCGAACCGGCGCCGGTCGCCGAGGTCACGCTCGCGGGCTTGCCGGAATCGCGACCGCCCAGCGCCGTGGTCTCCGCGCGGGAACTCGAATTGAAAGAGCAATTCCAACGGCGACCGGTCACACCGATCACGATGCGATCCGGGATGGAACTCGGCCTGCAGTACGCCCATGCGCACCGCTTCGAGGAAGCCGATGCCGTGTTCGCCGAGTTCGAGGGTTTGAAACCAGCGGGGATCGGCCGACCGCTCGAAGGCCCGAACCTGCTGTTGGCCGTGGGGAAATTCGGAAAGGGGATCGTGCTGGCCCAGCGCGATCAACCCGCCGAGTCGAACAAGCTTTTCGAAGAGGCCATCGCGGCGGTGAAGCCGCTCTCCGCGAACCGCCACATCGTCGAGCGGTTCTTCTTCGATCACAGCGAATTCGGCATGGCCATTTCCGAGGCGCTGAACCGCAACGCGGAAAACCTCGCGGCCGGGAAGATGCCCCCGGGTTTGGAATGGATGCGAACCCCCGCGGGGTTGCTGAGGATCAAAGGCACGAAGTGATTACCGGCTCGGCTTGGGGAGTTCTTTCACACGGCAGCCGACGGTCGCGCCGAAGGTGGACTGCTTCACCGCGACTTGATCGGGTCGAACCTTGGCCAAATCGTCCGCATCGTCGGGCATCCGCACCAGCGTCACTTTGCCGGCCCCGCTCGCTTTCTCTTTGGCGAATTGCAGCCCGCTGGCGATGTCGAGCCGTTTGGTCTTGCCGTCCAATTCCTCGCTCACCACTTCCAGCAGCGCCCCGTTTTCGGGGAAGTTCCCGTACCCGCTGGGAGTGCCGACGTTCCAATTCACGTAGCGTTCCCACTGGGTGGGATCGCCGCCCGCGACTGTGGCGACGGGGGCCGCGACCGCGCCGACGGGGATGAACAAGCAGCCGTCCGTGCGGATTTCCACGGGCACGAACGGCCCCGGTTTATCATCCGCCGGTTTGCCGCACCGCATGTCGATGAGGCCGGCGCCGAGGAGAGCCGTGACCTGCGACAACTGCACCCCGATGATCGATCCGTTGGCGTAGGGTTTGTCCGGAGCCTCCAGTTCGACCACCGGCGCGGAGAGGGCGAGCAGGACGTTGGTCGCGGCCAAGTCGAAGGGGAAGGCCGTCGTGGCCCAGACCGCGCGACCCCGGCCGCGCAGCACGCAATCTTCCATCCGGACGAGCGGCCGGCGGACCGTTTCCGTCTTCCGCATCTCGGCGGAGATGTCGACGAGCCGAACGGCCGACAAGATTTCATCGCTCTGTTGCTCCATCGTGATGATGCATCGGGAAAACTCGCAGCGGCGGCCACCGGCGGCGAGCGTGACGATCGACTGGGATTTCAAATCGCCCGCTTTGACCGCGGCCGGTTTGAGTCGGAACTCGATCCGTTCGAAGCGGAGATCGCCCTCTTCGAGACGGAACATCGTCGAATCGAGGCGGTTGGTGTCTCCGGGCGTGAGGACCAACGTCGCGTTGTCGTCTTCGGGGCGGATCGTCACGTTGGAGTCGGGCTTCGCGATCACGGTTTGCGTCGGGACTTCGATCGCGCCGCTACCGCGGATTAGGAGTTTGTCCCCCGGCTTCAGAGCCGCCATCGCCTGCGCGAGGTTGTCGAATACGTTCGCCGGCAGCGATTCCCGCTCGGCCGCCGGTGGGTTGGGGTACCAAATCCGGACGCCGGCGGGAACCGCATCGGACTGCGTTCCGCCGGGGGGCCAAGTGCCGTAGATTTTCGTCGCCTCCGTCGGGAGTTGCTTCACCCCCATGATTTGCACTTCGCGGTTCGCCACCCGCAGCTGGTTCCAGCGCGGGTTCAACTCGAACGCTCGCCACGGCTCCGCTTTGTCCAGTTTCGCCAGCGGATTGGCGCTCGCCCACGGGTGCTGTTTGAGTTCGACCGGCGCGTCCCAGTCGGCGGGGACATCGACCCGGTAGAAGGCGCAGGGTTGCGTCGGGATCGCGGTGGCCGTCGGCCGGGACGCGACGGCGGTGCGCAGCAGGGCGGGGCGGCGCTCGTTCGGTTCGGGCATCATCATCCCCGGCGGCTCGGTGTCGGCCGAGGCGAAGACCGAATACCCGGCCCGGACGGTCGCCGCGACCGTGTCGAGTACATCGACGGCGACCCCGCTCTTCTCGATGAGGAACGTGCAGGATTGCAAACCGACGGACGATGTAACGCCGTGGCCCGAGAGCCGAATGCCGGCGCGCGAGATCGCGAACCCGCATTCCGTGAATTCGGCGCGGGCCGCCCCCGCGAGTTCAAAACCGACCCAACGCCGCAACGCGACGCTCGTATTCCGCACCGACACAGTACCGGCGTCGGGCCGCGCACCGCGTTCGAAGAGAATCCCGACGCCATCGGACGCGGTCGCGGCCGAGTCCAGCTCGAAGTGACATTGCAAGACTTCGAGCTTGGCGGTCCCTTCGACCAAGATGCCGACGGGAGCGGTCCAAACTTCCTCGTCGGTGCCGGGCTTTTGCGTGAGGACGAACCGAACGCCTTGGAAGCGGACCGATTGGGCGCCGGTCACCGTCAACCCGCCTTCGCGGACGGTGGTCGGTTTCTCTTCCAAAAGGGAGCTGGCGGCGAGTTTGAGCGTCGCGGGTACCGTCCCCGGTTGCGATTCAATCACCAAGTCGCGCCCGGCGAAGACGACCCCCGGCGTTTGGCTGAGATCGTAGACCTTGCCCGATTCGAGTTGGATGGTCACGTTCGACTGAGCCAGCGCCGCGAGCAGGGCATCCGTGGTCGCGGGTTGGAGCGTCTGCTGGCTCGGCACGTTCGGGGCGCCCGGATTCGGCAGATCCAAGATGCGGTTGGTGCGTTCCGTCTTCGCGGTGTCATCGTCCCAAGCCGGCGCGGGCGCTTTCGTTCCGCGGAGACCGACAATCAACACGACTGCGGCCGCGATGGCGACGCCGATCCCGACGATCAAGCCGAGTGGCATCCGGGGGCGGTCGGGCCGCGTCAAGGTTCGGACTTGGCTCGTCCCGGCCCTGGCGGACGACGTGGGAATCGTGCTCGGGTCGAGCGGGATCGCCAGCGAGTCCGCCACGGCCAGCAAATCGCGGATCAGGGCATCGGGGGAAGCGTAGCGGCGGTCCCGGGCCTTCACCATCATCCCCGAGAGCACGACGGCGAGGGCGTCGGGAATCGACGGGTTCAGCAACCGGGGATCGGTCGGCGGCTCGTGTTGGTGCGCGTGGAGCTTCTTCGCGGCGGTACCTTCGGGCACCGGCGGCCGACCCGTCAGTGCGTGGTAGAAGGCGCACCCCAAGCTGTAGATGTCGCTGCGGACGTCCACGCTGCGAGGGTCGAGGGCCTGCTCGGGCGAGATGTAATCGAAGGTGCCCAGCGTCATGCCCGACTGGGTGATGCCGCCGTTCACCGAATGCGAACCCTGTTGGCGGGCCAAGCCCATGTCGATCAACTTCGCCCGGCCGTCGGGCGTGACCACGATGTTGCTCGGCTTCACATCCCGGTGGATAACGCCGCGATCCGACGCGTGTTGGAGACCCGCCGCGAGTTGCAGGAGGTACCGGATGCAGTCGGCCGGGGGAACTGTGCCGGACTGATCGATGAGCGCCCGCAGGGTGACCCCTTCGACGTATTCGAACGCGATGAAGTGCAGCCCTTTGTCTTCCCCGCAGAAGAAGACGCGGGCCACGTTGTCGTGATCGAGTTTGGCCGCGGCCCGGCCTTCCTGTTTGAAGCGCGTCACCGAATCGGGATCGCGGGCGGAATCGGGCGGCAAGATTTTGAGGGCGACGATCCGGCCGAGTTCCAGATCGCGGGCTTTGAGCACCGTCGCCATGCCGCCGGCACCGATGGCTTCGATCACCTCGAAGTGGCCCAATCGAAATCCGGGAGCCAGCGCCAGAGCCTCGTGGGACGAGCGGCGACCGACGATCGTGGGCACTTCATCGCCGACCGGCGGCGGTCCCAAAGTCGGCGGTGTCCCGGCGACATCCAACCGCACGAGCGACGAACCGATCCGAACCGCCTCGGCCTCCTCGGCGGGCGTACGTCCTGGGGTCGGTTGGGGTGCGGGCGTCGGAATGCCGCAAACTCCGTGCGGAAAGGGAACCGGATATGTGGGACTATTCTACCTCAAGAATGAAGGCGGTGTCAATTCGCCCGCGAAACGAGTTCGGCGGGAACTCGCACACCCTCGCGTGAACTCGATTCCAAAACGCTGAACTCGTATACTCTCGCTGAACAGACCATGCGGGGCAAGGACTTGCGTCGCGTTCATCCCCGAATCCGTTTGCCCACTTCGCGGCCGAAGCCCCAAGCGAACCCGAAATGGATGCCCACGAACACGAGTGGGACTTGCCAACGCACCGTCCACGGGAGTTTCCGGCCGAGCCACCACGAGCCGGCACCGATGACCGTTGCATAGAGGGCGATCGATCCGAGGTACACCCAAGCGAACTGGGGTAGCACGATGCAAATGAGCGGGGCGAGCAGGAGCCAGAGCACCCAAAGGGGCGGAACCAGCGCGGGCAGCGTCAGCGATTCGATCTGCTTCGCCGCCAAGCGTGCCCGGCCGCTGCCGTAGCGCCCGAGCTGGACGAACAACCCCTTCCACGAACCGCGCGGGTGGTAGACCACTTTGAGTTTCGGGCTGAAGAAGCAGGTCAACCCGGCGGCATGAACCCGGTGGTTGAATTCGACGTCTTCGCAGGCGTCGAAACGCTCGTCGAACAAGCCGATGCGGTGGAACACTTCGCGCCGATACGCGATCGCGGTGCTCTGCGGGGGCACGAACTTCGCCTCGTCGCTGAAGATGTCCGATTCCGGATTGTGCCCCAAACGGCTGGCCCGCGCCACCGCCACGGCGCATTGAAACGGGGACGGATTCGGGGCATCGAGCGGTTGCGGACGGCCCAAGGTATCGGCGCCGGTCGATTCGAACGCATCCACGACGTTTCGCAAATACATCCGATCCGGGATGTGGCAATGGCCATCGACGATGACCGCGTAGCGACCGGCCATGTGCCGGATGGCCAGATTCCGCGCCGCGCTGGAGATGCGGCTCGGATTGAAAAACAGTCGGAGGTTCGGGAACTCGGCCTGCATGCCGCGGACGATGGACACGGTTTCGTCCGTCGACCCGCCGTCGGCGACGAGGACTTCGAACTTGTCGCGGGGGAAATCCTGCTCCAGCAGCGAGCGCAGCGTCGCCGCGATGAAGTTCGCTTCGTTCCGAATCGGGACGATGATCGAGACGGTGGGCATCCGTGCCTCCCGCAGAAATCGAGTAGTGGAGCGACGCGCAGAAACGGTCAGCCACGCTTTTCGGCCTGTACGGCCGATTCTGTCAGCCCAGGCCGGAGTCTTCGGAGGCCTGGGTACCGGTCGATCTATTCACCCGGCCTGAAAGGCCGGTTCATTGCCGGTCATGAACCGGCCTGACAGGCCGGCCTCTCTTGTGTCGATCAATCCCAGGCCTCCGTTGGCTTCGCCAACTCCGACCTGGGCTGACAGAACCGGCCTTACAGGCCGGAAGAATCATCACATCTTCGCAGCCATCCGCTGACGCGGGGGTCGTTGGTACAGCCCCCGCAGTCCGACCACCTTCAGCGCCGTGCCGACCAATATCACCAAGTCGAGTGCCAAGCCCATCCGCGAGATGTAGTAGCGGTCGTAGATCAACTTGTTGTGCACCGTCAGGATGTTGCTATCCGGGGGCAGGTGGATTTGGGCGAAGCCCGTGATGCCCGGCTTCACTTGGTGCCGGACGTCGTAACCGAAGACCGACAGCCGCAGATCTTCGACGATTTCGGGGCGTTCCGGGCGCGGGCCGATGAGGCTCATCTCGTCGCGGAGGACGTTCCACAGTTGCGGGAGTTCATCGACGTGGAGGTTCCGCAGAACCTTCCCGACCCGCGTGATGCGGACATCGCCGATCTGGCTCCACTGCGGGCCCGTGAGAAGCTCGCAATTGTGCGTCATCGTGCGGATCTTGAAGATCGTGAAATTGCGCCCCCCGCGGCCGACGCGGGTTTGCGTGTAGAGGGCCGGGCCGGGCGAGGACAGCTTGACGAGCAGCATTCCCGCGGCGATCACGGGGATCGCGAGCAAAAGGAGCGCGCTCGCCAAGATGTAGTCGAGGACGACCTTCACCGCGTAAGCCGGGCGGACGGGGATGACCGCCGGGCGGAACGTGGATCTCGCGGAGCCGAGTCTGGACAGTCGCTGGGACAACGCGGTCCTCGTGGTGCTCCGGGTGAGGGAAGTACTGGACGGGGTGGCGGTTTTCATCGGCATTCGAACCCTCGCAAACACCGATGCATCCGGGCATCGGGAAACTTCCGTGCGAACTCTACCGGGGCGCCCGAAGCGTCCCGGCGTACTGCATCAACACTTCCGCGACCACCGCTTTCGCGGCGGGCGAATCGCTCTCCGTCCGCTCATCGTCGCGGCTCGGCTCGGGCGTCACGATGTACAACTTGTACAACTCGTTCGCCCGCAAATAGGGCAGGTGCAACCGGGGCGAACCCGGCACATCCCAGTTCCCGTCGACCGACCAACACCAGCGAATCCGCTGTCGATCGACCGATGTCGCCGATTTCTTCTCGTACACGGCCACCATCATGGTCGCCTTCCCGCCGCCGGGCAGATCGACCGTTTCTTTCTTCGGTGCCGCCAGCGTCTTGTAGCCGCTGCCGGGATAGCAGACGTCCGGCGTGTGGGTCGAAACCGCGCCGGGCGGGCCCGAGGTGATGGACACGACCACGGCGCCCATTTCTGTGTTCGGGAAGTTGTAACGCCGGCACGTCACGCGACTCCGCTCTTTGATCGGCAACTCACTCGGCACATCTTCCTGCGAGGCGGCACCGAGGTTCAACACTTGGCCGTGGATCGCTTCCGCCCGGCTCGCCGGGGGAGCGAGCGCCGACCAGCGGTGCGTCGCGGCCCCGTGGACAACGGCTCCGCCGGCCACGAGAATTACGCTCATTATCAGAACCGGGGTTCGCTTCATGGCGACAAACTTATGCTGAGAGTGATGAAAATACCGCGAGTGACGATTTTCCCGACAGCGGTTGCCATAGCGTTACGTCGCGTCTGAATCGATCCGTTAGCCGGACGCGCTAGCGACGGCTACGACGGGGTCCATTCAGTTTGTCCGAGCCATCGAGCATCCCATTCGCCGCCGTCGCTAGCGCGTCCGGCTAACAATCGAGTTAACAGAGCGCCTCTTGCGTAGACGCCCCCAAGTAGACGATCCCCGAATACGGGATCTCCATGGTGGCGATCCGCTCGGCGGCCCGTTTCAGCAGGGGGATGCGCGATTCGCGATACTGGGCGCAGAGGAGAACCACCTCGGAGCGCCGGGCGACTTCGACCGACTCCGCGGCCGTGAGCAGTGCGTGGCCGTGGAGCACGACGCAGTCGAAAGGCTCCTTCAATCGCAGCAGCAGTGCATCGAGCCGCCCGCCGACGGCGGCTTGGCGGGCTTCGTCCGACCACTTTCCGGCCGGGAGCAAATGCAGCCCGTTGGGCAAGGTCTGGATCGTCTTGCGGAAGTCGGCTTCGCCGCGGAGGAGTTCGCACACGCCGAACGTGTTGGCGACCCCGGCATAGGTGTGCATCGACGGTTCGCGGAGATCGAAGTCCACGAGCAGAGTCTTGTAGCCGGCTTGGGCCAAGCTGCTGGCGAGACCGAAGGCGGTGAACGATTTGCCCTCGTCCCCCAAGGCGCTGGTGACGGTGACGGTCGTCGCACCGCGGTTGAGCCATGTCTGGGCGAAATACGCCCGCAGTTTATCGATGGCTTCGTTCACGTCGCTCCGCTTGATCGGATCGCGGGCGGTCGCGGCGTTGGGCAGCCACGGCACGACCGACACCACCGGGGTCGCGCAGGCGGTTTTCATTTCGCCGAGGGAACTGACTTTGCGCGTCCGCGATTCGTAAGCGACCACGAACGCGCCGACGAGCACGAAGCCCATCAATCCGGCGAACACGGTGCCGATGATTTGTTTCTTGGTGTCCTTCTGCATCGGCGGCGAAGCGGCATCGCGCACGCGCACCCGCGCCGGCAACTTCGCGTCGTACTCCGCCGCGATGAGTTGGGCCGTGACCCGTTCGTAGAGCTTCTCGTGCGAGAGGTAATCGACCGACGTCGGATCCATGAAAGCGACGCCCTTTTCCTTCGCCTGCGGCGAGCGCGGGTCTCCGGCGGGGAAACTCGTCTCGGAGAGTTCCTTGTTCGCTTGCTCCCACTGGAGCTTGGCGATCTTCTTTTCTTCGGTCAGCTTCACGATGGCGTTCTTGGTGAAGTTGAGGGTCTGGTTTAGCCCGATGAACGCCGGCTCGCGCTTGGCGAGTTCGGCGGTCTTCGCTTTCTTGTCGAGGATCTGCTTCGCCTCGATTTCCGCCTGCTCGGCTTTGCGACCCATGGCGGTCACGCGCGGCGAACTCGGGTCGTTCACGCTGTCGATCAAGTGCTTGTAATCGCGGCGGAGGCGGTCGGCGTCGGACTTCGCTTTCAAATATTCCGGGTCGTTCTTGGCGAATTCGACGGCGTCCGTGCCGACGGGATTGTCCATCAGCGCCTTCATCGCCTTCTCGGTGGCGACGAGCAGCGCTTCCTTCTCGCGGATGTTCAAGTCGTAAGCGGGGAGTTCCGTTTCGAGCTTGGCGACCCGCTGCACGAGGATCGGGAACTTGGCTTGCTTCAGCCTGTCCGAATCGACGGGATTCAACGCGGGGGTGGCGGGCAGTTTCGGATCGGACGGCATCGCCATCGGCCCGGTGACGCCGGGGACGACCGCTTGGTCGGGCCGACCCGCCGACTTCGCTTTCATGATCGTTTCGAGGCCGACCTTGGCCGCTTGCAACTGCGTCAGGATGGCCGTCTTTTGATCGGCCTCTTTCTGGACGACTTCCCGCATGTACGCCGCAGTGATGGCGACGATGATGCGCTGCATGTCGTCCGGGCTTTCGCCTTGGATCGACAACCGGACGATTTCCGTGCCTTCCTTGTTCTCCACCACCAGTTTCTCGTCCAAGAACTTGAACGGATCTTTCTCGGCGGCGATCGTCGGGACATCGATCATGCGCTCGTTCCCCAAGGCGGCCGTATAGACCCCCGGCGAGCGGAAGAGCGAGGCGGTCGTTTTGATGTACGTGACGAACTCCGTCTTCCCGCGCGTCGGGTCGGTGTTCGCGGAGATCGACGGCGGGGCCGAGTTCACCTGGAAGTTCGCGTACGACTCGTACTTCGGCGGCATCAACACCCACGCGCCGTAGGCCATTCCGCAGCCGAGCAGCGACCCGCAGAAGAGGATCGTGAGCCAATGCAACCGGAGGTAGACGAGGAAGCGCAGGGCGCTGTTCTCGGCCTCCGGCTTGGCCGCGACGGCCCGGCTGGGCGGATTCTGCCGCGGGGGCGCCGTGCGCAGGGGCACCGGGGCAGTGTGGGCTGGCGTGGCCGTCGATGTCGTCGTCATGGCCCGCATCCATTCGGGTTAGGGGACAGGGGAATCGTGTCGTTAAGCCAAGGCGGGGCGGAGGCCCAAGCCGAAACCGATCGGTTCGCGGTTCGACTCCGCCGCCGCGTTGCGGATGACCAACCGGCTCAGGCACCAGAGCTGGAAGGCCAGCAACCCGAGGCCGAGCGGCATCATCAGCCAGCCGTTGATATCGTGGACGAGGTTTTGCGCGTCCTTGTCCGGCGTGAGCGTATGGGCGATCCCGGTCGCGACGATGCGGAGCGTGTTCGTGATCACCGCGATCGGCACGATGCCGAGGACGATGAGGAATTTTTCGAACCAAGTGCGGTCGAGCAGGAGCACGGCGCCGAAGGCGAACGCCGAGAAGGTCACGAGCATTTTCAAGCCGCTGCACGCGTCGACGACGCCGAGCTTGACCTCGTCGATGAGGATGATGTGCCCCTCGGCAATGGCCGGGTAGCCGAGCGTTTGCAGCAGGAAGGTGCTGGCCCAAGTCGCCGCGACCTTCAACGGCCCGCCGACGTTCTTTTCGAGTTCGTACGGCAACGGCACCATGAAGATCAGGAAGAGGATCGCCGGTGCGGTCATCTTCACCAGCCGCGTGCCGCCGAAAGCCAACGCGAGTGCGGCCATCGATCCCAGCAAGGCGAGCGCGTCGAACTGGTGGAACAGCAAACCCCCGGCGACGGCCCGCAGGGCGAACATCAGCACCAGCACCATCCCGGCGACGATGGGCCAGGGCTTCGAGAACCAGACGGTCCCCGGCGTCAACTTGCGGTAGATCAGGAACGCGGAGAAGAACGGCACGAGGAAGCCGTGCGAGTACTGCGGGTCGTTGATCCACTTTTCGAGCATGAAATCGAACGTCGGCCAGAAGGCCCAAAGCAGGCCGGCGGCGCCGAGGGCGAGGGGCCACTTCGGCTGCGGGCGTGCCGATTCGACGGGGGTTAGCTCGACTAAAGACATCCGGTGTCGCTCGTGGTGCGGGTCGTCCTGACCCAAGTCGGGGAATTGTGGCGCATTCAAAAACCGGATGCAACCCCAAGTTTGGCGGCGCGAGTTCCACTTCCGTGTAGAATGCGTGCAGTTCACCCGCAACTTCCCCGGAGTTCCCCACATGCGTTGGGTTTTGCTACTCGGTGCCGCGCTGGTCGCGGCGCCGGTCTTCGCCGCCGAGCCGGCGCCGAAAGAGGCCGCGGCCGCGGAAGTGCCGTACCGCCTCACCGATACCAAGCACGTCCTCGTGCGCGTGAAGTTGAACGGCCAAGGGCCGTTCAACTTCATCCTCGACACCGGCGCCCCCGCCGTGTTCATCCCGAACAAAGTCGCCAAAAAGATCGGGCTGAAGCTCGACGAAAAAGGCTGGGGCGAGTTCGACAAGTTCGTGCTCGAAGGGGGCTTGGTCGTCGAGAAGGCCCGCACCCGCGTCGAGGATCTTTTCCAACTGGAAGGGATGAACGGCATGGGCCTCGCCGGAGTCGAACTCCACGGCGTCATCGGGTACAACGTGCTCGCGCAGTTCCGCATCACCTACGATTTCACCGCCGACAAGCTGCAATGGGTGTACTTGAAGGGCTTCGAGCCGCCGGTCGTCAAACCCATCGGCAAAGCCGGGGGCGGCGGACTCGACATGATGGGCAGCGTGATGAAGCTGCTGGCCGGCATGATGGGCGTGAAGCCGAACTTCGACATCACCCCCGCGGGCTTCCTCGGGCTGGAATACGAAGAGAAAAAGGACGGCCTCTACGCCAAGCGCGTGTTGAAAGATAGCCCCGCGGACAAAGGCGGCCTCGTGGCCGGGGACAAGATCGAATCGATCCGCGGCTCCAGCATCGACGATGCGTCCGACCTCAAGAAAGCGCTCGCCAAAGCCTCGGTCGGCGACCCGCTCAAGTTCACCGTTCTCCGGGATAAAGAATCGAAAAGCCTCACACTCGCACTCGGAAAGGGGCTGTGACCATGATCCGCCAAGTGCTGGTCCTCGCTGCCGTCGCCACCTCTTTTTCCGCGCTCCACGCCCAAGACAAACCGACGCCGAAGCTGGACAACAAAGCTATCGTCGTGCCGATTGAACTGCTCCCCAGTCGCCACTTCGTCGTCATGGTGAAGCTCAACGACAAAGGCCCGTACCGGTTGATCCTCGATACCGGGGCTCCGCTGACAATCATCAACAGCCGCATTGCCAAAGACGCGGGGCTGACCAAGAAAGCCGGCGGCGGCGGTATTCTCGCCCTCCTCGGCGGCGGGTTGAA
>JANOSQ010000441.1:0-2483 GCA_031415915.1 Fimbriiglobus sp.
GCGCCAATCGAGGATGGCGATGCGCGGGGCTTCGGTCGAGACGCCGCGAAATTGGGCGAACGAATCGAGGAGGGCGTGCCAGACGCCCGGCTTACCGGGGATCGGTTTGCAATCGTACTGGCGGAGGAATTCTTGGAACACTGGCAGGCCGTAGAAGACCTCCGTGAGCGCGTCCGAATACCCGGCCCCGGCCGGCGTCTCCGTGTTGAACTCGGTGAACTTCAACTCCGTTTCGGAGACGAAGAACGAATCGAACCGGCTGGTCGGACTCGGGCAGGCGAAGCGCGGCTCGATCTCGAGCAAGCGATCTTCCCACTCGCGCAGGCCGAACTGAATGCGGAACTCCGGATCGGCGAGGGCCTTGTCGTAGACCTTCTGAAACGCGGGGAGCAAGATCTTCACCCGGTCGCGCAAGAATGCGTATTGGCCGGGCGTGAGGAACCGGGGCCGGAGGACGGTGCAGACGGCCCGGTTGCCGAAAAACAGCCCGCGCGATTCTTGGAGGGCGTCGAGTTGCCCCTGCGAATCGGCGGCGAGATTGCCCGCCGACAGCAGGTCGTGGTAACGGCCGATGGGGTGTGAGGTGTTCAAAGTCGGCGATCCCCGCGGGGTTCAAAACAAATTCGACCAGAACAGTTCCTTCAACTGCGGCTTCGGATCCAGCGCCATTCCGATGACCATATCCGCCATCTTCGTCACGCACCATTCGAAATACGCCGGGGTCAGCGAATTCACGTCCATGTCCGGGGCCGGGTTCATGAAGTCGATCGCGTAGGGCACCCCGCCTTTCACGGCCCATTCCACGGTGTTCATGTCGTAGCCGAGGGCTTTCACCAACGTCAGACAGTCGCTCACGATCCGGTCGTGGAGCTTCGGGCTGAGGTAGTCGGGGTCGGGGATGTATTTGCGGTTGTGGGTGTCGTAGGGCATCACCAGCACTTCCTTCTGCCCCAAGCACATGCACCGGACGTACTGCTCCCAGTGGATGAACTCTTGGGCGATCATCGTCATGAGTCCGGATTCATCGTAGGCGCGGACGAGTTCGCCGATGTCGTTGCAGACGTAAACCCCGCGCCAACCGCCGCCGTGGGCGTCCTTCAAAATGCACGGCATTCCCGCCTGCGCGGCGACGTAATTCCAATCGAGCGGGTAGAGGTTGCGCAAGCTCTCGTGCGGCACGATCCCGGGGACGTACGACTTATTCGGTAGTGCCATCGTCTTCGGGTGGGCCAATCCGAGCTTCGAGCACAGCGACGCCCCGAAGAACTTGTCGTCGGCCGTCCACATGAACGGATTGTTCACGACGCGCACGCCTTCGAGTACGGCGTGCTTCAAGTAGCTGCGGTAGTACGGGACTTCGTGCGAGATGCGATCGACGATGACCGCGTACGGGTTCGGCTCGTCCATGTTGGTGCCGCCGAGTTTGATGAACTCGGCGTGGACGCCCGCATTCCGACCGTTCACTTCATCGAGGAAGCGCGGCGGGAAGGACCATTCGCGACCGCACAATAAGCCGACCTTGATCATCTTGTTATTCCCCGCCCAAATACATCTGTACCATCTTGTGCCACACGGGCCAATCGTGGGCGAAGCCGTCCCATTCCCGCAGCGCGTTGCCGATGCCCTTGGCCCACAGGTGCCCGGAGAGTGCGCGGTTCTGCTCGACCAATCCATCGCCGTTGCCGACTGCGAGAATGATGTTCTGTCGGCGCAGCGCTTCGAGACGGTCGTGATCGTTTTCGTTCGGGATGAAATCGATCGGGTTGTGGAAGTAGATCGTCTCGTTGTGGAAGCCTTCGGTGAAGCGCTTGATATCGACGAGCGAACTCATGGCGAGGATGCGATTGACGCGGTGTGGGTGCCGCAGGCCGAAGCTGAGGGCGTGGTAGCCGCCGAAGCTCGCCCCGGTGGCGATGAGGAACGGGTTGCCGCTGCGTGACTGCGTGAACGGGACAACCTCATCGGTGAGGTAGCGGTCGTATTGATCCTGCCGCCACGCCCGGCCGCCGGGGTGTTTCCAGCGCGCGTACCAGCTTTCGCGATCCACCGCGCCGACGCAGGTGAGGTGAAACCAACCGCGCTCGAGCGGTTCGCGCAGAGCGTGGATCATCCCGCGGTCTTCCCACTCGTGGAAAGTCCCGCCGGAGGTCGGGAAGGCGATGACGCGGGCGCCGCCGTGGCCGAATTCGAGCAGTTCCATGTCGCGCTCGAGCGACTGGCTGTACCAGCGGTGATACTGACGGTGCATGGGATCGGAGGCCGGCGGGGACACGGGCGGCGATGAGAGGTGCAGTTAGTATGGGGAAGTGCTGCGACTTGGGCCAGTGACGTCTTGTTTTGTGAGCCCGACGCGCCAGCGAGGGTGTCGGATGGAGTCTTCGACATCCGACACCAAACCCGATCAATCAGTTGCCAGCATCCGGTGCGCAACCGGTGTCGGATGTCGAAGACTCCATCCGACACCCTCGCTGGCGCGTCGGGCT
>JANOSQ010000442.1:0-3838 GCA_031415915.1 Fimbriiglobus sp.
CGCCAGCGACGGAGTGGTGAAGCTCGGTGTCCATCGCATTACACCTCGTGCGATAGACTCCGTCGCTGGCGCGTCCGGCTAACAAATCAGCCGCAATGAACCAAAAGTGTGGTTCTTCGGCCTGTAAGGCCGATTCTGGCAGCCCGGGCCGGAGTCTGCGGAGGCCCGGGTACCGAGTGGAAATATCCCTTCGGCCTGAAAGGCCGATTCATTGCCCACCATGAACCGGCCTTACAGGCCGGTCTTTATTCTCTGTTGTGAACCCAGGCCTCCGTCGGCTTCGCCGACTCCGACCTGGGCTGACAGAACCGGCCTTTCAGGCCGGAAGAATGTGCGGCGAACGCTACTCGGTCTCCTACTTCCCAGTCAACTCCTCGGCCAAGCTCTCGGCCCCGTACAACTTTCGCAGCGCTTCCAGCACCGCTTTTGAATGCACCGCGATGTGGCGGGCTTGGACTTCCGTGTACACGAAGTTCCGCACCAAGCCGTGGCGGTTGCGGTCGAAGTTGATCCCGACCAACTCCCCGTTGCGGTTCAACACTGGGCTGCCGCTGTTGCCGCCGATAGTGTCCGCGGTACTCACGAAGTTGAACGGTGTCTTCGCATCGACCTTCTCCCGGCCGTCGAGCCAGCGCTTGGGCAGGTCGAACGGCTCGCGGTTCTTCATGGCCTCGGCGCGCTCGAAGGCGCTCGCGAAAGTCGTGTGGAACGGGAGCTTCTTCCCGTCGACCTCGTAGCCCTTGACCGTGCCGAAAGCGAGCCGGAGGGTGAAGGTAGCATCGGGGGCGACGCTCTTACCAAGGGCCGCGAAACGGACTTTGGCGATCTCGGCGTAAGCTTGGCGCTCGACTTCTTCGACTTCGTTCTCGTAGCGTTTGCGCAGCGCCCGGCTTTCCGCATCGATGGCTTTCGCCAACCGAATCATCGGGTCTTGGCTCGCGGCGATGGCCTTGGCCCCGCCGTCAAGCAGAGCCTTCCGCTCCGCGACATCGAACAGCTTGCACCCCGCGACGAGTTCCTCGGCCCGCTTGGCCGGATTCTTACCCGCTAGGGCGAGGATCACCAGTGGATGCTCGCCGCCGAGCGTCTCGGCGAGGAACGTCAGCGACGCTTGCAACTTGGCGCGCTCCAATTCGGGGTACAGTGGCGCCGGGCTGAGCAGTTGGAACTTCAGCGAGTCGAGGTTGCTGTCGCGGTATTCGCGGAGGCGATCCGACGACTTCTTAGGCAGTTCCTCGGACAACCGGACGAGCTGCCGGGCGATGCCGAAGAGTTCGGTCGAAAAGGCGTGGCCGGATTCGAGCAGCGCGTGCGGTTTCTCGAATTCGGTGTAGTTGGCTTGGGCGTGAGAGATTTTCTCCCACGGTGTCGGGGTCAAACTAGACGCCATGGGGGATTGCGGCTGAAGTTCTCGTTCCGCATCTGCTTTCTGTTTCAAGATCGCGGGGTCGAGCAACCCCTGCAGCTGCCCGCTGAACGCCTTCCGCGCATTCGCCACGCGGTGCAAATCGGCGCTCGCCTGTCGGTGCTGCTCCGGGCCGGTGTCGCCGAATTGCGTCAATGCCGCTTCCATCATCCGCAATCGGGCCAGCGTGTACGGCAGCGTCGAATCGCGGCGGTGCTTCAACTTCGCCAGCGTTTCGAGCCGGTTCGTGGTGCCGGGGTGACCGGTGACGAAGACGAGATCGTTCTCGGCCGGGCCGGTGTCGCTCCATTTGAAGTGGTTCTTGCTGGCGAGCGGTTTGCCCTCCGCGTAAACGCGGAAAAAGGCGACGTCCAGCCCGTGGCGCGGATACTCGAAGTTATCGACGTCACCGCCGAAGCCGGCGATGCCCGCTTCCGGCGCGAACACCAGCCGGACGTCGGTGTACTTCTTGTAGCGGTAGAGGTGGTACGCCCCGCCTTGGTAGAGCGTGACGATGTCCGACCGCAGCCCCGTCTTAGCGAGTGAGGCTTTTTCGATGTCGCTCATCGCGGCCCGCCGCTTGCCCGCGGCGTCCTCGGGCTTCGTCTCCGCGGGCACCGCCGCGTTCACCTTCTCGGTGACGTCCTCGATCGACTGCAAGACGTTGAGTTCGAGGTCCGGGCACTTCAACTCGTCCTTGCGTTCCTTGGCGAAGAATCCGTCGCGGTAGAGATCGCGTTCCTTCGTGCTGAGTTTCTGCAATGCGTCCGCGGCGATGTGGTGGTTCGTGACCACCAAGCCGTGCGCCGATACGAACCCGCCGCTGCCGCCGCTGTTGAAGCGGACGTTGCCGAGCACGGCCCGTTCGATCCACTCGGGGGTCAGATCGAACTTGTACGTCTCTCGCAGGTGCTTCTTCGGGGGATCGTTCAACAGCCACATGCCTTCGTCCGAGCGCGCGGGCACCATACCGACTCCGAAGGTGAGTAGCAGGAGGGCGAGTCGCGGGAATCGCATGGGGGTTCTCTCGGGGCGGATCGCACCGAGGAATTGTAGCCGATCGCCGGACACGAAAAAACCCGGCGTGACCACCGGGTTTCATCGAGGCCGCATTTCTTCTAGCGTCCATTGCGTTCGATGCGGGAGATCTCCGCGTAGTTCGGCATGGCCTCGGTCGCTTTGCGATCGCGGTCGAGTTCTTGCATCAATTTCTTCGCGGCATCGTGCCCCGTCTCCGTACTCACGTCGCCGACCGTGACGCTGCGGGTCGGGGCGGGCGGGGGCGGGGCATCGGCGAACGACGGCATCGCTGCGATGTCCCGCGGGGAGGTCACGACGGCGTTGGGCTGCTGCGCGGTTCGAGTTGGCGTACTCTTGCCGACGATCGGCCCGACGGGCTTGAGGCTGGTACAACCGAAGGCGGGGGCTGCGAGCAGGCCGAGTAGGAGGAACCGTTTCATTGCTTGACCTCCCGGTATTTGCTGAGTTGGGCGGTGGCCGGGCGGGTATCGGCGGGTGTGCGGACACCCGTGTTCAGCGGGTTCACCGCGACGCCGGTGCCCAGTTCGCTGTCGAGTTTGTCGAAGCCCGGCTTCGACCGGTGCTGGGATTTCACCCCGAGCTTGGCGATCCGCTGGTTGTACGTTTGCTCGGCGAGGCGTTCGAGTTCGTCCGCTTTCATCCCGAGTTTGTCGTCTTTGGTGCTCACCGCCACGCGGCGGAGTTCGTTGCAGATGTCGAGCCGGCGGGCGTAAGCGTCTTGCTCGGCTTGCAACGATTGGATCATCACGTCCGGGGCGAGCGGGCCGACCGACGGTGCCGGACGACCCGGCGCCGGAGCGGGCTTGCCGGTGTCGGCGCCGCCGAACGGGTTCAGCCGCGAAGCGAGCGAGCGGGCTTCCGCGGGTTTGGGCGCGGGCGGATCGGCGGCGCGGACGGCGAAACCCGCCGACGCCACCCCCAATGCGAGTACCAATAAACGGGACATGGCGACCCCCCAATCGTCGGCCGCGGTGACCCGGCCCGCTTCCCCAAGCGGCCGGCACGACTCGACGAGTGTCGTTGAAGTTCTGCGGGGCTTATGCCGGGGGCCACCGGGCGTGTAAAGCCCAAGTGGAATCCGCGTCGGGGCCAGTGCCAACGCTTGCTCGACGGCGAGGCGTTCGAATGGGACTGACTACGCCTCCCGGAAAATCCCGACGACGACGGTGATGTTGTCCTTGCCGCCGGCGGCGTTGGCTTCGGCGATCAGGCGTTCGCAGATCCCGCGCGGCTCCGCTTCGGTTCGCAACACCTCGGCGATGCGGTCGTCGGACACCATCTCGTTGAGACCGTCGGAGCAGATCAACAGGCGATCCTCCGCTTCGAGGGCGAGCTTGTGAACTTCGACTTTGACCCCGGGCTGAGTGCCCCCCACGACGTTGGTGACGATGT
>JANOSQ010000443.1:0-2170 GCA_031415915.1 Fimbriiglobus sp.
TCCGACACCGGCTTGCGCGACGGCGTCACGCTGACGGGTCTCGAAATCCGCAACGCCGAATTCTGCCTCGGCGGTCGCTTGCTGTTGACCTTCAGCCGGAGTCTGCGCAGCGACCGGCTCCCCCCGAACCGGCTCCAACCCGGCTCGCCAATCGTCCTGAATCAAACCGGCGTCAACCGTCGCCACCCGTCGTACCGCGGGGTCGTTTTCGACCGCGATGCCAACACCATCGGCATCGCCATCGAGCCGCCCGACGACGACCTCACCGAAGACGCGACATGGCGGCTCGACCTCTCGGCGGATGAAATCTCCCGCCAGCGTCAACAGGAAGCTCTCCGCAAAGCGGCGACTGCGAACGGGGATCGCCTCGCGGAACTCCGCACGGTTCTGCTCGGTGAACGCCGGCCCGAGTTCCACAACCTTCCTCACCTCCAACTCGCGGAGCATCTGAACGAACCTCAGCGAGACGCGGTCCGCTTTGCACTCAGTGCGAAAGATGTGGCCATCATCCACGGCCCGCCTGGGACAGGGAAGACGACCACACTCGTCGAAGCGATCCGCCAGGCGGTGCTGCGCGGCGAACGGGTCCTAGCCTGTGCCCCGAGCAATCATGCCGTGGACAACCTCCTCGAGAAGCTCCTCGCCATCGGCGAGAAACCGGTGCGCGTCGGCCACCCGGCCCGCGTCGATCCGGCGCTGCGGGATCGCGCGCTCGACATGCTCGTGCAGAAACACGTCGACGGTCGGCAGGCCCGCAAGTTCGCCAAGGAGGCGTACTCCCTGTTCCAACAGGCCGACAAATGGACGAAGGAACGCCCGCAACCCGGTGAGAAAGCGGCCTTGCGCCGGGAAGCCAGGGCACTGCTCGGCGAAGCGCGCAAGTTCGAGATGCTCGCGGCCGAGCGGATTCTCGACGAAGCGCGGATCGTCTGCGGGACGATGACCGGCCTGACGAGCGACCGCCTCATCGGCCGGCGCTTCGATTGGGCCATGATCGACGAAGCGGGCCAGAGCACCGAACCGGCGAGTTGGCTCCCGCTGCTGCGCGTGGACAAACTCGTGCTCGCCGGGGATCACAAGCAGTTGCCGGCGACGGTCATTTCACCGGAGGCCGCGGGGAAGGGGTTGAGCATCAGCCTCATGGAGCGCTTGACGAATTCCCACGGTTCACAAGTCGCGCGGTTGCTCACGGTGCAACACCGGATGCACGAAGCCATCATGGGCTTCTCGAACGCCGAGTTCTACGACGGCGCGCTGATCGCCCACGAGTCGGTGGCCAAGCACACTCTGATCGATCTCGTAGGTCACGCTCCGCGTGACGCCGACCTGGATTCGGATTCGGGTGCGCGTCACGCGGAGCGTGACCTACGCGAAAGACCGGTGCGCTACATCGACACCGCGGGCGCCAGTTACGCTGAAGAGCGCGAACCCGAAAGCGGTAGCCGTCGCAACCCGTGGGAAGCGGAACTCGCGATCAAGTACGCCCGACGGATGCTCGAAGCCGGCGTCCCCGCGAGTTCCATCGGCATCATCACGCCCTACCGGGCGCAAGTGCGGTTGATCCGCGAGACACTCGCCGACGTGCCGGAGTTGGAGGTGGACAGCGTGGACGGCTTCCAAGGCCAAGAGAAGGAAGCAATCCTCTTTTCGTTCGTGCATTCCAACCCCGAAGGCGAAATCGGCTTCCTCGCCGACACCCGGCGAACGAACGTCGCCTTCACCCGCGCCCGCCGTTCGCTGTTGGTCATCGGCGACAGCGCGACTCTGTCGGTGCACCCGTTCTACCAACGCATGATCGCCCATTTCGAAACCATCGGGGCGTACACCAGCGTGTGGGAGGAGGGGTAGAATAATTGGAAGGACATCTGAAGGCTCGCCACACGGCTTGAATCCCATATATTCACTTCAGAAGACTCAGCGGATTCATTTTGGCTTTTGTACGCACTGAGGTGCCAAGTTTATGAGAATAACCATTGGCAATATGTGGGTAACTGTCGAAGGCTATTGCCGATCCTCGACCCAAGAGCTGATTGCTAGATTTGGTGACGAATCGATCGAAATGCTTTGTGACGCCAGAGTATTTGGCCCATAATGCGCAATGTGTTTTCAGGATCTACGCGTCCATTTGAATATACACTTCAGAAAGTCGTCACTCTTGCATTCGCGAGTG
>JANOSQ010000444.1:0-3962 GCA_031415915.1 Fimbriiglobus sp.
GGGGTCGGTGGTTGTAAATCAACCCTCCGACCCCTGACGGGGCCGGCTCGCCCGTTCGACTACTTCGGATCCGATTCGGCGAGCAACTTCTCGACGAAGTGTTCGAGGTCGTCGCCGCGGAGGTGCTTGCCGCGGATGACGCCCTTGCCATCGAGGACGTACACGGTCGGGTAGAAGCGCACTTGGTACTCCTCGGTCATCCCGCCTTTGTTGCCGGCCCACCAATGCGTCCAAGGCATGTCGTTTTTCGTGTCCTTCGATTTTTCGAGGAACTTGGTGAGCGTGTCTTTCTGGGCATCGGCGCTCACGCTGACGAGCTTGAACTTCTTGCCTTCGAGCTTCTTCACCATCTCCCGTTCGTGCGGGATCATCGCGATGCACGGCCCGCACCAGGTGGCCCAGATGTCGAGCACGACCACGTTGCCGCGGTAGTCGCTGAGCTTGGCCTTCTTGCCTTCTTCCATCAGTTCGCATTCCGCATCCGGGGCCATCTTGCCAACGGTGAGGTTCTCCATGAAGAACTTCAACTTTTTGGAGGCTTCCGCGATCGACGGTGGAGTGCCGGGGCGGGTGCTGGCTGTCTTGATGTCGCCGTAGTCCTTGACCAAGTTGGCGAGCTTCTCCGAAGCCGCGGCGAACTTGGCGGCGGTTTCTTTTTCGGGCAGCAACTTACCGGTGCGCGGGTAGTCGGTGCTTTCGATCTCCGCCGAGACGGAGGCGAACTTGGCGGCGCCTTGGACGTCTTTGCTCTTCGACTTCTCACCGAGCAGAGCCAGGGTCTTCGGGCCGTTCTCGCCCTGGCCGAGTTGCGGGATCATTTTGACGATGCGGGCATCGTCGGCGAAGTTGGCGACGAGGAATTCGCCGGCCCCTTTGGCCCCCATGCCGTTCGCGGCCATCACGGCGTCGAAGGCGCCTTCGTCTTTGGCGTTGTCTTTCGCCAGCGCGAGCATCTTCTCGCCGGCTTTGGCGCGATCCGCGTTGAAGGCCGCGATGATCGCTTGCTTCTCGGCGGGCGTCTTGGCTTCGTTGTACTTCGCGTTGACGTCTTTCGACGCCGCTTGCACTTCCTTGTTGATCTCGGCCATCTTCTCTTTGAGCGTCAGTTCTTTTTTGTCTTCGGCCGAGCCGACGCCGGCGAACGCCAGCAGGCAGAGGGCGGACAGCAGCACACGCATGGAAGCACCTCGGAGAAGTGGAAACGGGAAACGGGTCAAACCGGGAGAGGGCAGTTATAGCCGATGCGCGGTCGATTGTCACCATTCGCGGCGTCGGTTCCACCCGACAGTGCCAGAATCCGTTGGCGCACCCCTTGACGCCCGCTGTGCGTGCGGTTATCCGCGCCGCACTATGAAACAGACGCTCCTCGCCCTCGGGCTGTCTCTCGCCGTCGCCGCGACGGCCTCGGCACAACCGCTGGATCGCCGGCCGGTGACGAGCCTCGCCCTGCTGAAAAAACAAATCAACCGCGGCCCCAGCGCGGTCGTCGTTCCGGTCGCGGCGTCGATCCCCGTCGAAACGGCCCCGGTTTACAACTCGGAATCGGCCAGGATCTTCGCGACGAAGGTCCACCCGATTCTGATGAACGCCTGCGCGGGTTGCCACGGCCGCAACGACCACGCGGGCCCGTACAAACTGAAGCGGTTGGACGAAGGCTACGAGAACGGGCCGGGTGTCGAACGCAATCTGCTGGCCACGGTGAAGCAACTCGACCGGGCCGATCCGGGAGTCAGCCCGTTCCTCGTGAAGGCGGTCGCGGCGCACGGGAAAAGCAAAGATGCACCGCTCTTTTCGAAGGCCCACCCCGCGTACAAGTACCTCGAAGTGTGGGCCTACTGGGCGACGATGCGAGACGGTGCGGCCATGCCGACATCGATTCCGCTGGCGGTGGTCAAGCGGCCGGAAGCCGCTCCCATCAAGAGCCTAGCCTCCCCGGGGAAACCGTCGGAGCCGACGAAACTTCCCGCACCGCCGAGCTTCGCCACGGAAGTGAAAACTTCATCGCCGGACCGAGTGAATCCGGACGATCCCTTCGATCCCGGCGCGTTCAACCGCGCCGCCCACCCGAGGAAGTAGCACTTCAATCGTCGTCGCGCATCCGCCGGCGGCGCCGCATCGTCCGCTTCGCCGGGCGCTTGTTCGAACTCCGCGAGACGATGATGAAGGCGACGATGCCCGCGACGATGAGAACCATGATCCCCGTCACGATCCCCGCAACGATGAGCAAAATCCGCCCGATCGGCGGGCCGGTCGAGACCGTCGGCTGCGTGCTCGAAGATGTGGACGCGTTGCTCGGTGTGTAGGGCGTCTGCGGGTAAGTCGGCGGTTCGACCGGAGAGTACCCGGAGATGGGGGCCGGGTTCATGCCACCGCCGGGCGGCATCATGCCCGACGGCGGGGTCATGGTTCCCGAGGGCGGCATGATCCCGGAAGGCGGCATCATGCCCGTCGGGGGCATCATGCCGGTTCCGCCTGTGCCACTGGGGCGGTCGCCACCGCCGATGCCGTTGATGAGCCGCACGCCGCAATGCTGACAAATCGCCGGCGGGTAGTTGCCCCGACCGACTTCCTTGCCGCACTTCTCGCACGTCCAAACTCGCTCGATCAGCGGGCCGGACGGAAAGTTCGGCATCGGCGACTGCGGCATCGTCGGGTAGTTCGGCACCGGCGGCCGGCCCGCGAAGTTGCCGCCCGGTGGAGTATTGCCATTGCCACCGGGGAGGGTGTTTCCATTGCCGCCCTGCGGATTCAATCCGCCCGGCGTCAGGGGCCGCAAACCGCCGCCGCCACCCGGCCCCGGCGGCATCATTCCCCCCGGGGGATTGTTGCCGCCACCCTGCGGGTTCAATCCGCCCGGGGTGAGGGGTCGCAAACCGCCGCCGCCGGGCCCGACCGGGCCGACTTGGCCCACGACGTTGGGGAGCACCAAACCGAGCGTTAAAATGGTGAAAATGCCGACGATGGCGCCGCGGACGCGGATGGGAGTTCGATTCGACATGGAATTTGCGCCTCCGGTGAGAGTAGAAGTCTATCGCCCCCGACACGCCGCGTCAAATGGGGAATCCGCTCGGGTGTAGTAACGATTCTTGGAGTTGTCATTCCGCCGTCTACCCACCCACCCTACCGCGGAATGAACTCCTCCGTGCGGAACGATCTATGCGCCACAAAGGTTTGCGTCGGATTTCAGGCGGGGGCACCAATTGAATTCGGCCGCACACCGATGTGAAACCGGGCGCGGAAAATGATTCCATCCGAGTGTGTGCCACCCCCGCGTGGAACCATTTGGACGAATGGACGAATCGGAATCCGGACGGGGGCTTCGAGCGTTTTGTCATACGTGGCATGGACTTGCGACGATCGAAGGCCCGGCACCGGCACCGTGGCTATCTGGACGAATCGATCTGCAAGAATGGAACGATTCGGCACGGTCTCAATTCCATTCCAAAGAGTGTTGCCACGCCCATCCGACCGCATTCACCCTTCCTCCCACACGCTGGTGTACGCTCCGATCCCCTCGAAGTGGGCGATCATCCGCTGGTAGAAGGGGAAATCGCTAACGGAAATCCCGGCACCGAATCCGTCTTCAAGTTCCACCACGGGAAAACGAACTTCTGACCGCATTTGCAGTTCACACTTTGGCCGATGTACTTGACTCCGCACTGGCTCGTTTTCTTGCATCCCGGGCACTCGCCTATCCATCGACTCTGTGTCATGTGGATGCTCTGCAGGTCGATTCCGGTAACCATGCCGAGTGGAATGTCCTCCGAGACAATCGTTGCCAGAGTCGTTTTGTTGATGACCTCCGCGCGGGTGAGGCGATCCGACTGCAAGGAAATCGTTTGCTCGTAGACATTCCGCACGAACCGGGCGTTGCCGAATCGCTCATCGCGTTGGAGGTGTGCGGCCGTGAACAGCAGAAAGGCTTTGGCGCAGGCCGTTGCGGTGAGCGCGTATTCCGAATG
>JANOSQ010000445.1:0-5633 GCA_031415915.1 Fimbriiglobus sp.
TCGCGGTGGATGTGGTGGGGAGGTAATGATGGAAGAAACGGAAGGCGTTGCGCCGATGCCGAAACCACCGCAGCGGCGGCGGACCACGGGCGGTTGCGCACTCGAAGCCCTCATCGTTGTGCTGATCCTAATTGGGTTGGGTTATTTGTTGCTCCCGCAAGTGGCCCGAGTCAAAGAAGCTACACCCCGGACGACGGTAACGAATCACTTGAAGCAGCTCGGCATCGCATTACACACATACTCCGCTACCGACAAGGATGGTCGATTGCCCGCTGCCAATGCGCCGTACCTCGATCCGAAAGATGGTTCTCAGAAGCACCCCGTCAGTTGGCGCGTGTTGATTCTGCCATACATCGAGCATGAGAAATTGTTCGACGAATACCGCTTCGACGAACCTTGGGATGGCCCGATCAACATCCAATTGATCCCGAAAATGCCGAAGGTCTTTCAGCATTACTATGCCGATGATGCCAAAGTGCCCGCCGGGCATACGCACTACCGAATCTTCGCCAATCGAGTCGGTGCCAAACCCTCGGCGATCTTCACCGATGGCTTGCCGGGGCCGAAGCTCAAAGAAATCCCCGACGGCACGTCCAACACCATCCTGATCGCCGAAGCGGCCGAGGCGGTGCCCTGGACTATGCCCGAAGTCTTGCTCTTCGACCGCAATCAACCGCTGCCCAAGCTCGGTGGGCTGTTCAAGGGGTTATCCCTCGCGATCTTCGCGGATGGCTCGGTCCGCCCGATTCGCAACGATTTGCCCGAGGACAAACTCCGGGCGTGGATCACCAAAGACGGCGGCGAACCCGTGGACTGGGAGTGAAGATGGACACCGAACCCAATTGGCTCATTCCGAAAAAGCCCCCGCCCCCAAGCATCATCGCGTGGGGCGTGGTCGCTTTGATCGCGGTCGGATTGCTCGCTTGGTTCTGCACCGGGGTCTTTAAGACGCGGGAAGCTGTCACCCGATTGCAAACGACGTGCCATCTGAAATGCCTCGGTTTGGCGATGCACAACTATGCCGATAGCAACAAGGATGGTCGATTCCCCGGCGCCAACGCCCCGGCCGAAGAACCGCAAGTTTGCGGCAAGAAATACCCCGTCAGCTGGCGCGTGTTGATCCTGCCCTTCATCGAAGAAGAAAAACTGTTCAAAGAATACCGCTTCGACGAACCTTGGGACGGGCCGAACAACATCCATCTCCTTCAACGCATGCCCCGGACGTTCCGCCATCCCAAGGCCGATTCGGCGGATGTCCCCGCGGGTCACACGCACTACCGCGTCTTCGTCAGCCGGGCCGATGCCAAGCCCTCGGCGCTGTTCACCGATGGGATGCCCGGCCCGAAAGTGAAGGAAACACGGGATGGCAATTCCAATACGATCCTGATCGTCGAAGCCGGTGAAGCGGTCCCGTGGACGATGCCAGAGGTGCTGCTCTACGACCGCAACCAGCCACTACCCAAGCTCGGCGGCTTGTTCAAGGGACAGTTTCAAGTGGCTTTGGCGGATGGTTCCATTCGCTCCTTCCGCAGCGACATTGCCGAACACAAACTGCGGGCGCTGATCACCAAAGACGGCGGCGAACCCATGGATGGGGAGTAATGTTGAATTCGCGTTGGATGGCTTCTTTCTTTCAGAGCCGGACGCGTGAGCGACGTTCGACACCTCAGCGACGTTCGACGCGTCCGGCTCTGAAAGAAAGAAACCATCCGCCCTATGCGTACTGCGTCGGGTCGGGGACGCCCGCTTGGGCGAAGGCAGTGCGGCGATCGATGCAGGTCCCGCATTCGCCGCAGTGATTCTCCCCGCCCCGGTAGCAACTCCACGTCCGCTCGAAGGGCACGCCCAATTCGGTGCCGCGCTTCACGATGTTGCCTTTCGACCAGCCGATGAACGGCGCCCAGACACCGACGGGCGATGTGTGGCACACCCTCGCGGCCGCGTCCATCGCCCCGGCGAAGACCGCGCGGCAATCGGGGTACGTGTGGGTTCCCCCGTGGGCGCCGAACGCCACGGCGGTCGCCCCGCTCTCGATGGCCCACGCCAACCCGACCGCGAGCAGGATCATGTTGCGATTCGGCACGGCGGTGAGGGCCATGGTGCCCGGCGCGTACTCGCCAGTGGGGATGGGCTGCGCGGCATCGGTGAGGCTGTTGCGGCCGAAGAAGTCGACGAGCGAGGTGAGGTCGAGGACGCGGAGTTCGACGCCGAGGTCGGCGGCGAGCGCCCGCGCGCAAGCCAACTCGCGGCGACCGTGCCGCTGGCCGTAATCGACGGACAACGCCCGGAGGGAATGACCCTCCGAGCGCAGGTGGTAGAGCAGAGTGGTGGAGTCGAGGCCGCCGGAGAAGGCGGCGATGGCATCAGCCACTAATCGTGACCCCGCCGAAGTAGCCGGGGAAGACGTTGACCGCTTGCACCTGTTGGAGGCCGGTCGAGAAGGTGTTGCCCGCGCTGTCGCGTTGGGCGATTCGGAAGGACCGCAGAATGGAGCGCGAGCCGCGGCCCTTCGTGGTCAGGATTTCGTCGATGCCGTCGCCGTTGATGTCGGCGGCGCCCACGCTGAGGCCCGATTCGAACGCCACGCTGGTGATCGCATCGGGCGAGAAGTCTTCGTTGACGAAGAAGCTCGCCAGCAATCCGCCGTTCAAGCCGCTGAAGGCTTTGACGTGCGGGATGCTGCCGGTGCCGGCCCCGATGACGATGTCGGCGAAGCCATCGCCGTCGATGTCCCCGGCGGCGATGGTGATGCCGCCGGTGAACTCGGGCCCGAACGCGGCATTCTCTTGGAAGAGCGCCCCGCTCTTCCCGTCGAAGACGCGGTACACCGAGTTGCTACCTTGACCGGAGCCGACCAGCACGTCCGCGAAGCCGTCGCCGTTGACATCCCCGGCCGCGATGCGGATCCGGAAATCGAAGCTGGTGCCGAAGGCGTGGAAGCTCCGGAGTTCCACGAGGTTGCGGCCGTCGAAAACTTTGACGTGTGATCGTCCGCCCACATCGGCGGCGACGAAAATGTCGGCGAAGCCATCGCCGTTCAGGTCTGCGGACGCGACCGTCACGCCACCCGAGTAGCTGGGGGCGAAGGCGAAAAAGCTGCGGATCTGGGTGCCGTCGATCCCGCTCAGGACGACGATGCGCGGGCCGGCGCTCGGCCCGGCGCCGACGATCACATCGTCGACGGTGTCGCCATTGATGTCGCCGACCGCGATGCTCACCGTTCCGGCGAAGCCGTCGAAGGGGTTCGCGGCCCAGCGCACCGCGGTGGAACCGATTTCCAAGGCGCGGACTTCGGCGACGACATCGCCATCGGTCGCCACGGCCAAAATGTGGCGCGGGGGCAACGGCGGGCCCGGCGGGGGCGGCGGAATCGGCGGGATGGTGTCCTCGTTGAGGATGGTGACCACGGCCTCGCCTTGGCCGAAGGCCACGAAGGTTCGGAACGGCCCCGACAGCACGATTTTGAAGGTCTCATTCGCTTCGAATGTCGTGTCGCCCACGATGTCGAACGAGATCGTCTTCGTCAGTTCGCCGATGGCGAAGGTGAGCGTCCCGTTCGCCGCGATGTAATCGCTGTCGGCGATGGTCGCGGTTCCGTCCAGAGTGGCGAAGTCGATCGAGACGCCGTAAGCGGTCGGCTCGGACAGCGACACGGTGAACGTGACGGTGGTGACGCCGGTGGTCCCTTCGAAGACGCTGGTCGCGATCGGATTGATGGAGACGGACGGCGGGATGCGGAAATCGGTGATGACGAAAGTGGCATTCGTGCTGGGGGTCGACGCGGTGGCCCCGAGTCCGCGGCGGGCGAACGCCGTCCAGATTTCGAGTTGGTTCGCCCCGCCGGTGAGGATGACATCGGCCGCCAAAATCGCGTCGCGGCTCTGGATGAACGTCGGGGTCGTCGGTTGCAGTTTCAGGCCGAGGTTCACGTGTTCCAACGCCAGCTTGTTGCCGGCGTTGGCCGGGCCGGGATCTTCCGACCAGCCCGTGTAGAGATCGGAATCGAAACCGAATTTATCGATGAGCAACCAGTTCATGTCCCAGAGGGCCGATGCCCAGATCTCGCCCGTGTTGTGCACTTGGGTCGACTTGGTGACGCCGTAGGACGTGACCCCGGTCGTGCCGAACGCTTCGAAGGTCAGCGGATCGACGGTTTTGTTGAAGCTGTACTTGAAGCGGCGGAGCCCGGGGCCGTTCAGAGCTTCGCCGAGCACGTACTGGCCGAAGCCGTACCCCAGCGTGGGGACATCGGTGGGCCGCATCATCATCAGCATCGCGTAGAAGTCGCTCCACCCTTCGCCCATGCCGCGGCCTTGGAGGCTGGCCAAGGCGCCGGAGTTGGCGGGACCGCCCGCCAAGCGGTTCGAGACGCCGTGCCCGAATTCGTGGAAGATGACGCCGATGTCGAGGTCGCTGTCCCGGGTGGGGTTCGAGAGGTCGAAAACGTACTGCTGCATCCGCGGGACCATGCCGTCCGGCGGCGTGGAGAAGTTGGCGTTGTTGCGATCGCCGTCGTCGAAGCCGTCTTGCGCGTCCGCTTGAACGGCGTCGCCGCCCAAGCCGCCGTTGCCGTAGTTGTTGGTTTGGAAGTTGCCGGCGACTTCGTCGAAGCCGTACATGTAATGCACGTCGTGGGCGAAGTTGATTGCGGTGAACAGGTTGATCTGCGCGATATTCGCGTTCTGGATGGATTCGGCATTGAGCGCCGGGTTGAAGAGGAAGCCGGTGAAATCGAGGAACAAACCCCCGTCCGGTCGCACTTGGCCACCTTCGGTGCCATCCGCGACGTTGTTGTTGTTGTGATCCAACTGGGCGTGGACGTTATTGCCGCGGGTGTCGGTGTACTCGGGGAACGTGGGATCGCCGTCGTCGTCGTGCCAGCCGTCGGGCGAGGCGAGCGGGTTGTGCGGGTCGATCTGCACCGTGAAGCCGCCGTCTTGCGGGTCTTCGTTCGGGGCCGCGATCACGTTGTAGATCGCGTCTTCGGTCCAGTCCACCAAGGTGGCCAACCCGCCACTGGAGGCGTCGATGCTGAGGTCGTACCAATGGTCGAAATCGGTGGTGCGGATGATCAACTGCCAAGCGAGTTCCGCGGAACCGTTGGCCGTGGGGACGTAATGCAAGCGGGCGGTGATCGGGTCGAGGGAAACCCCGGGGGCGGAAATCACGCTCGAGCGGTCGATGCCTGTCGCCGGCGAGGTCTCTTGGATCGACCCGGCCACCGCGATCCCGAGTTCGTCGGCCGCGAACTGAACCGCTTGCAGCGCGGTGATGCCCGGGGTCGGCGCGCCGGGGCCGATCAAGCCGGACAACCCGGCGACGTAGCCGCCCCCCGCAGTGAGTACGCGTCCGCTCGCCGCGACCGAAACGTTGATGTTGGCGTTTTCCACTTCCAAACCGTTGATGGTCTGGCGGAGGTAGATGTGCGTGATGCCCGTGTTGCTATCGGTGTAGAGGTCGGTCACGCGCGACTGGGCCAAGTCGGTCGCCGTCAGCCCGAAATCCGCCGAGTGGGCGTTCAGATACGCCAAGGCGTTCGCGAGGGGAGCGCCGTTCGCCGGGGCCGGCGCTTGGGTTTGATCGAGGAAGAAATACGACGGCGGCACGTACGGCAGCGGCGCGGCGCTCGGGGT
>JANOSQ010000446.1:0-1809 GCA_031415915.1 Fimbriiglobus sp.
CCCTCGCACTCCTGCCCCTGTTCGCATTGTCCGCGTCCGCCCAACTTTCGCCGGAGAAAGGCTTGGCCGCGATGAAACCGGCCGAGGGGCTGCAGGTCGAACTCTTCGCCGCCGAGCCGATTGTCATCAACCCGACTTCGATCGACGTGGACGACAAAGGCCGGGTTTGGGTCTCCGAGGCGGTGAATTACCGGCGGACCAACTTCAACCGGCCGATCCTCCGCAAAGAAGGCGACCGCATTCAAGTGCTGATCGACGAGAAGGGTGACGGCAAGGCGACCAAGGCCGTGACCTTCTACCAAGGCAAGGAACTCTACGGGCCGCTGAGCGTGTGCGTCATCCCCGCGGGCAAAGGCTACCGCGTGCTGGTGGCCCAATCGCCGGATATTTTGGAGTTCACCTGCAAGGACGCGACCAACCCCGTGGCCGACGGACCGCCGAAGAAGTTTCTCACCGGCTTCGGCGGCTTCGACCACGATCACGGCGTCCACGGTTTGCACCTCGGGCCTGATGGTAAATTGTATTTCACCGTCGGCGACCAAGGGGTGAAGGGGCTGCAAGCATCCGACGGCAAAGGGAAGAAGTTCGTCTCGAACAGCACCGACGTGCAGGGTGGCACCGTTTGGCGCTGCGACCTCGACGGCACGAAGCTCGAACTGATCGCTCACAACTTCCGCAACAACTACGAAGCGTGCGTCGATAGCTTCGGCGAAATCTGGCTCTCCGACAACGACGACGACGGCAACCAGCAGACGCGCATCTGCCACGTCATGCCCGGCGGCAACTACGGCTACTTCCCGCGCGGCGCCGGCCAGAGCCACTGGCACGAGGAACAGCCCGGCATCGTCCACAAGACGCTGCGGACCGGCTTCGGCAGTCCGACCGGGATCCAGTTCTACGAGGGCAGCTTGCTCGGCAAGAAGTACACCGGCACGCTGCTGCATTGCGACGCCGGCCCCAAGGAGGTACGGGCCTTCACGCGCAAGCCGAAGGGGGCGGGCTACGAACTCGACAAGGAAGTGATCCTGACGAGCGCCGACAACTTCTTCCGGCCGAGCGATGTTTGCACGGCCCCTGATGGCAGCGTGTTCGTCTCGGACTGGTACGACCGCGGCGTCGGCGGCCACGGCATGGGCGACCCGAATGATGGGCGAATCTACCGGCTGACGCCGAAGGGGCACAAGGGATACAAGGTGCCGGAGGTGAAGCTGGAGTCTCTTACAGAAATTTTCACCTCGCTCAATTCACCTAACCAGACAGTTAGGGAGATCGCGAGAATGCAACTTCAAACCAGAACATGGACCAAAAAGGACTTGGCATTTCGAGAAGTCGCAAGGCCGATGACCGACCCATTCGCAAGTGAAATATTTAATGCCAGAAAGGACTGGGCGTTACAGCCAGATTGGCATCACTTGTTAACCATTAAGAACGAAAAAGACATGAAGGCGTATGCCGAAGCAAAAGGTGAATCATGGATGGAAGCAACGATTGATTTGCGAGGAATGTTTGGTGGTGTATCTACTTCCAAGAAAAACACAGACGCGAGAATTGCTGCTCAGTTTTCGGCAATCAACTACGTCGAGTTGGAGAGGGAAACAGCCGTTCCAGAGGACGGCCCACCCAGAAGAATCGAAGGCTTTGTCCATGGAGGGGGCAGTAACGCGTTATACATCTCACAATGGGATGCAGGTTTTCGTCGTGAGCTCATACTAGGGCTCCGCAAACTCGATCCGAGAAAGGATCTTATTCAAGTCTTTTATAAGCTTGCTCGTGCCTACGACGGCAAAGACATCTTCTACCTCGCGGCCC
>JANOSQ010000447.1:0-32821 GCA_031415915.1 Fimbriiglobus sp.
CGCGCCGTCGCCAGCGCCTGCGCCGCCAACCCGATCTCCGTGCTGGTGCCCTGTCACCGCGTGGTCGGCGCCGACGGCACCCTCCGCGGCTATCGCTGGGGACTCGAACGCAAAGCCCGGCTGTTGGAACACGAGCGGCAAATCGTCCTCTCCAAACAGCGAGTCGGTATGTCCCGCTCGGCTTGACCACAGTTGAGAACGGATCTGGCACCTCCGGAGGGATTCCATGGGCCGGCTTTGCTCCCTCATCATCGCGCTTCTCGCGATCCCTATTGCTCTCCGCGCCGCCGACGACGATCGCCAAACCTGGGCCAAGAATCACCCCATCCCGATCAAGTCGATCGACCCCCACGAAACCGACTTCAACGACCTCGCCGGCTTCGGCAAAGCCATCAGCGATGCCCGCATCGTTTTCCTCGGCGAGCAGACCCACGGCGACGGGGCGACCTTCCTCGCCAAAACGCGGCTCATCAAGTACCTCCACGAGATCCACGGCTTCGACATCCTCGCCTTCGAGAGCGGGGTCATGGACTGCCAGAAGTCGTGGGCGCATTTTCAAAAACCCGACCACGTCCCACTGGAGAGCTTCGAGGTCGGCGTCTTCCCGATCTGGGCCAAGAGCGAACAAGTCCAACCGTTGATCCGCTACCTCGCCAAGAGGGCGAAGACGAAGAAGCCGTTGGAACTCTGCGGCTTCGATTGCCAGATCACGGGCACCGGGCCGCGGAGCGAACTCTCGACCGACGTGGCCGGGATGCTCGGCCGCCTGCCGGAAAAAGCATTCTCGACTCGGGAGCAGAAGGACATCTGCAACGCCTTCGACAAACTCACCGACGGCGCGCGAACACCCGGCCCGGAGGAACTCGAACTGTTCGCCAAGTTCCGGGACACTCTCGCGGCCCTCCGCGCCGGGGACACCTTCAACGCCGAGGAACTGGAGCGGTGGAAAGTCTGGATCGAGAATTTGCAGGCGACCATCGACATGAAGAACGCGGATAAGGCCAAAGCGCCGGCGATCCGCGAAGCCCAGATGGCCAAGAACTTCCTCGCCTTGGCGACGGGGAAATACGCGAAGCGGAAAATCATCGTCTGGGCCGCGTCGTACCACCTCATGCGCCACCCGACCGTGATCGACACGCTCGTCCCTAAACCGGGCGGCGGCGTCAAGCGCGAGGCCACTTATCAGAACACCCTCGTGATGGGTGAGGAGGTATACAAGAAGCTCGGCAAAGAGATTTACTCGCTCGGGTTCCTAGCGGCCGAAGGAGAATGGAAGCTGATGCAGACGAAGGAAGCGACGCCGGTGCCGGCACCGCGACCCGGCTCGCTCGACGATTTGTTGAACAACGCCGGCCACGCGAACGCGTTCGTCGATTTGAAAGGCTTGCCGAAGGATCACTGGCTCCGGACGAGCCGGGTCGTGGCCCGCCCCCTCGGCTACGCCGACATGGAAGCCCTCTGGCCGGAGGTGTTCGACGGGTTTCTTTTCACGAAGACGATGACGCCGAGTGTGCAAATCGAGCTGATGAAGGACGACGAGTGACCGGTTGCGGACGAAGGCCGCTCCAGTTTCGCGGGCTTCACTCTTTCTCGGTGCGTTCCGTCGCTCGCGCTTCCGGCTCGTCGGAATTTATTCGATTCACTTGACAAGCATCAAACTGAAGTGTATATATACTACTGAACTCAACTATACTATCATCGTGGATGGTGCCCTTGACGGCGAATCGTCCGCCGGGCATACCTCCGGTCCAACGAGTGACTTTGCAGGAGACGATCATGCGCGCAGTCCTGGCATCGGCGGTGGTGGCGTTTTTGGCGGCGACGGCCAGTTGCCAAGAGGTCGCGGTGAAGGGGGCGGCGCCCGCGGTGGCCAACGATACGCAACCGTTCACCGGCGTCTGGGTTCCGCAGTCGTCCGTCGTCAACGGCAAGGAGCAGCTCCCGGATAAAGCGTCGCGGGACATGATCCGACTGAGCATCGAGCACGGCGAATACAAGCTCTACTACCTCACCGACCCCGTGAAGCTCGAAGGCCGGCGGCTCGCCGTGGCCGACTTCACCATCGACGAAAAAGCCGGCACGTTCGAGTTGAAATTCAAGGAGGGGATCAAGAAAGACACCAAGATCCACGGCATCTACGAACTGGGCAAAACGACGCTGAAACTCTGCTACTGCCCGTCGGACAAACCGCGGCCGACGAAGTTCGAAGCCCCCGCCGGCAGCGATGCCTTCTGCGACCTTTACGAACTCAACAAGAAGAAATAAGCCGGCCGGCGCCTACTCTAAACCGAGCGAACTCCGCCCCGCGCGACCTTGTCCCGTGGGGTATCTGTTTTTCCGGCACCGGCTTCGATCGACACCATGGACGCGCACACCCTCGACCTGTTGGAATTCGATAAAGTCCGCGAGATCGTTTCGGGCTACGCCGCGTCGCCACTCGGCCGCGAACTCGCCCGGCAAATCGAACCTTTCGCGAACCTCGAAGCGGTCCGCGCGGAAATTGCTCTCGTCTCCGAGATGGTGTTGTCGCTCGAACTCGAACAGCCGCCCCCGCTGGGCGGCCTGCACGACATCCGATTGGTCGTCCGCCGGGCCGCCATCGGCACGATGCTCGGGGCCGAACAGTTGCTCGAAGTCTCCGAGACGCTCGCCTGCACCGGCGCCATCTACCGCTATCGGATGCGGCTCGACGAACGCGTCGACGGCCTCATCAACCTGCTAACCGGTATCGAAGATCTCGGCCCGGTCGCCCGCACCATCGGCGGCTGCATCGACGGTCGCGGCCACGTGCTCGACATCGCCAGCCGGGAGCTCGCCGCCGTGCGCCAGAAGCTCTTCGAACTCGACGAGAAGGTGAAGTCCGAGATCAAACGATTGCTCCGCGATCCCGAACTGCGGAAGGCGCTCAGCTACGCGAACGCCACCATGAACGGCGACCATTACGTCCTCCCCGTGCTGGTGAATCACCGGCACAAAGTCCCCGGCACGGTCCACCGCGTCAGCAGCACGGGCGAGACGGTCTTCGTCGAACCGGCGTCGATCGCGAATTTGAGCGCCGAACGGATCACGCTGAAGGGGGAAGAGGACCGCGAGGTCAAGCGCATCCTCCGGCGGTTGAGCGCCGAAGTCGGCCGGGTGGCGAAGCCGCTGATCTACGCCCTCGACGTGATCGCGAAGCTCGACTTCATCACGGCGAAGGCCCGGCACAGCCGCGAATTCCACATGACCGCGGCCGAGGTGAACGGCGAGGGAAAACTCTGGCTGCGGGCCGCTCGGCACCCCATCCTCGAGAATTTGTTCCGGATCGAAGCGAAGACGAACCCGGAGCCGCGGACGGTGGTGCCCATCGACGTCCGGCTCGGCCTCGGTTTCAACTTGCTCATCATCACCGGGCCGAACACCGGCGGGAAAACGGTGACGCTCAAGACCACGGGCCTCTTGTCGATGATGGCCCTCAGCGGAATGCACATCCCCGCGGAGGCCGGGAGCACGGTGCCGTTGTTCGATGACATTTTCGCCGACATCGGCGACGAGCAGAGCTTGGAGCAATCGCTGAGCACGTTCAGCTCGCACATCTCGCGGATCGCGGCGATCCTGTCGAAGGCCGGGGATCGCAGCCTGATCCTCTTCGACGAACTCGGGGCCGGAACCGATCCGACGGAGGGCGCCGCGCTCGGGCGGGCCATCCTCGACGAACTCGATACCCTCGGTTGCCGGGCGATCGTGACGACTCACTTGGGCGACTTGAAGACGTACGCCTTCCACAACGAGCGGGCCGAGAATGGGGCGGTGGAATTCAGCATCGAAACGCTGAGGCCGACATACCGCTTGTTGATCGGCCAGTTCGGCATGAGCAACGCCTTGCAAATCGCCAAGCGGTTGAAGTTGCCGAGGGAGTTGCTGAAGCGGGCCCGCCGTTACCTGCGACGGAAGCAGGGGAAAACCGGCGACCTCGCGGGGTTGCAGCAACTTCGGCAGGAAGCCGAGACGGCCCGCGTGGATGCGCTGGCGGCGCAGCACGAAGCGACGCAGCAGAAGGCCGAGTACGAGTTGAAGGTCGCGGAGTTGGTGGCCGAGGCGACCGAGCAAGCCGACTTGTTGAAGATGCGGCAGGGGTTGCAACCGAATACGATTGTCCGCGTCAGCCGTTTCGACAAGACCGGCCGTGTGGTGAAGGTCGATGCGAAGAAGCGACTCGTGACCGTGAGCTTGGGGCTCGGTCAGTGGGAAGTGCCGTTCGACGAAATCTTCCCCTCCGAAGGTTGAACGCCGAGCCACTCGGGCTTCCCCTTGGCGAGCACCTTCATGGCGAACCCGACGCCGACCCCTTCCACGGCGATGACCGGGATGTGGGCCACCAAACTGGTCGCGGCCAAGGCGGCCCAGTCGCCGCGGCCGAAAAAGAATAGAACCGAGACGTGGAGCAATACGGTGAGGCCCGCGCAGAACACGCCGAGCCCGAGGCCCAGTCCGAACCCCGGTCGGAGCCACCGGCGAACGACGCAGAACAGCCAACCCGCGAGCCAGGCCGGGATCGCCAACACGCAGAAGTTGACGCCCAACGCGTCCGGCCCGCCGTGGCCGAAGAGCAAGCATTGCATCGCGAGGCCGACGGCGATCGCGATCGACGCCCGCCGGCGCAGGATGATGCCGACCAACCCGTTCAACAGCAAATGGACGCTGATGACCAAGACGGGGAGATGGAACGACGAAGCGACGAAGAAAGCCGCGGTGAGGACGCCGATCCGCGGGATCTCGCGCTCGTCGAGCCTCCAGAGTGCTAAGGCGACAGCGGCGGCCATGGCGACGAAGCCGACCGCCTGCCACTGGGGTTCGAGGATGCCGGACGAAATGTGGACGG
Organism: Fimbriiglobus sp.; assembly: GCA_031415915.1. Taxonomy (GTDB): domain Bacteria; phylum Planctomycetota; class Planctomycetia; order Gemmatales; family Gemmataceae; genus JALHQU01. The sequence goes on from JANOSQ010000447.1 coordinate 4,862, forward strand.
CCAGCGGGAGCATTCGGGTCGCAGTGGGGTGGGGCCGGGTTCGACACTAAAATGCTACGGAACTTCGACCGGTCGGCGCGAGTGCGTCGCGGTCGGTTCCTCCGAGTGAAGGACGAACAATGGGGCTATCGCGAACCGTGATGTTTCCGAGCGATGCCCGGCCGACGTGGGTGTCGGTTCGCGCGGCCCTCGTCTCGCTCGGGGAAACGCCGGTCGTGCGAATGATCGACAATCTCCCGGCATTCCCCGATGAGATCCCTGAACCGGGCTGGGCCGAACTGCGTGTCTCCCTCGCCGGCGGAATGGTAACGCTGCGGGCTGCGGCCGGGGGTTGGCTCGTCTCGATTTGGGGCAACGCCGACGCCGGCTTGCTGAGGTCGTGGTCGGCCGCATGCTGGGCGATCGCCGCGGCGGGGCAGGGGAGCGTGATCCTCGAAGATGGCACCACGAAGTCGGTCGAGGAATTCCGACGCGGATCTCCGGACTCCTTCCCAGCTTGACAGGCTTCGCCCACCCGCGTATCCCGTGCCCACGATCCCCCACACCGCGCCGAGCGAGACTGCGCCCATGACGAACGCCCCCGTGCACCTGTGCGATATCCTCGGGCAATACCGACTGCTACAGCCCGATATCGACGCCGCCGTGCTCCGCGTGTTGGGGTCGGGTCAAGCGATCCTCGGGCCGGAAGTGTCGGCTTTCGAGAAGGAGTACGCCGAGTACTGCGGGGCGAAGCACGCCCTCGGCTGCGGCTCGGGAACCGATGCTTTACTCCTGGCGCTACATGCCCTCGACATCGGCCCCGGCGACGAGGTTATCCTGCCGCCGTTCACCTTCTTCGCCACGGTCGGTTCGGTGATGCGCGTCGGGGCGAAACCGGTGTTCGTGGACATCGACCCGCTCAGTTACAACATCGACCCGAAGCTGATTGAAGCCGCGATCACCCCGCGGACGAAAGCAATCATGCCGGTGCACCTGTACGGCCAGTGCGCCGACATGGCCCCGATTGCCCGGATCGCGAAGGAGCACAACCTCCACGTCATCGAGGATGCGGCGCAATCGTTCGGGGCCAGCTACGAAGGGGTGAAGTGCGGTGGCCTCGGCGTCATCAGCTGCTTCAGCTTCTACCCGAGCAAGAACATCGGCACCCTCGGCGACGCGGGGATGGTGACGACGAACGACGAAGCGCTGCACAAAAAGATGGCCGCCCTGCGGAACCACGGCAGCGAGGTGAAATACTTCCACAAATACGTCGGGTGGAACGCCCGCATCGACGCGATCCACGCGGCGATCCTGCGCGTGAAGCTCCCTTACGCCGAGGAGTGGATCGAAGGCCGTCGCGCCGCCGCCGCGCGGTACGATGCCCTCATCGAGGGGCAGCATCTGCACGGATTCTTCCAGCGCCCGGTGGTCGAACCGCACGGCCGACACAGCTTCAACCAGTACGTCGTCCGCGTCCCCGCCGGGCACCGCGACCCCGTGGTGAAGCACCTGAAAAGCGAGAACGTCGGTTGCGAGGTTTACTATCCGCTCTGCCTGCACATGCAGGAATGCGTCGCGCACCTCGGGCACGGCGAAGGCGACTTCCCCGTGAGCGAGGAGGCGTCGAAGGCGGTTTTGGCGTTGCCGATGTTCCCCGAGATCACCGAAGTCCAGCAGCGCCGGGTGGTCGATGTCTGCGCGGCCTACGTGCGCCAGAGCCTGCGCCTGGTGGCGTAGCGACCGGCGCGGTACGATGCCGGAATGCCGACGAGCGACGAAGAACGGGCGTTCCTCGGGCCGATCCTCGCCGACTTCGGCGGCGATGGCCCTAGGCTGATCTACGCCGATTACCTCGATGAATCCGCGCAACCCTCGGACATCGCCCGGGCGGAATTCATCCGCATCCAAGTCGCACTCGCCTGCCTCGACGACGAACACCCGATCCGCCGGCAACTGGTTCGCCGGCAGAACGAATTCCTGACCCGCTGGCAAGCCGAATGGACGCGGCCCTTGCGCGGGTTGGTCTCCGGGTGCGAATTCCGCCGGGGGTTGCTCGATACCGTTTCGGTCGACGCACGCTACTTCTGCGAACAAGGTGAGCGCCTTTTCCGCGACTCCGCCATCCGGCGCGTGAAATTCCTCGATGCCGGGGCGGTGATCGACCGTCTCGCGCAATGCCGGGCGTTGGCGAACATTCGCGAACTCGACCTCTGCGGCAACGACCTCGGCAACGGCGGCGTCAACGTGCTGCTCCGCTCGCCGCACCTCGCCCAACTCGTTTCGCTCGACCTGAGCTTCAACGGCCTCGGCGACAACGCGGCATTCCAGATCGCCGACGCGCGGGCCTTCTCCGGACTGCACTCGCTCCAATTGAACGACAACCGAACCATCGGATGCGCCGCGTTCGCGGCGCTGGCGCGGTCGAACGCCGGCGACCGACTGCGGGCGTTGGACGTGTCCGGCAACGACCTCTCCGATGCCGGGATGATGGCCGCCTGCGAACGCGGGGCATTCCCCCGTTTGAATCGGCTCCGACTCCACGCCAACCGGATCGGCGATGACGGCGTGGCCTCGCTGTCCGGATCGGAACTGCTCGCGCGGATGCTGAAACGCGGCGGCACGCTCGATCTGCGCGAGAACAGCATCGGGCCCGGTGGCGCCCGAGCGCTGGCCAACGCCCCGTCGATGGCCTCGGCGCGGTCATTGGATCTCGGTGGGAATCAACTCCGCGACGACGGGGTGCTCACCCTCGCCGAAGCGGAATTCCTCACGGGCCTTCGCAAACTCTCGTTGAGGCAGAACCGCATCGGCGACCCCGGCGCCCGCCACTTGGCATACTCCGAGTTGATGGGCCGGCTCGACTCCGTCGATCTTTCGTTCAACCGCATCGCACCGCGTACCGTCGAGTTGCTCTGGGCGAAGCGAAAAGATTACCGAACGACCTTGGACTGCCTCGGCCAATTCGGGTAGTCGCCCCGTGTATCGCAGCGATTCTTCTGGAACCACAAGCGTCAGCGCGTGGGTCAGGCAAGTAGGGTCGTTTCCCGGCCTCACCCACGCGCTGACGCTTGTGGTTCCAGAAGAAATCGGAAGTGTTGCCAAAATTGAGGGGGCATTCTTCTCGTGGCCATCGCACTTGTTTTCGCCCGCGGCCGCGCTCATAATCTCGCCAACCCCGAACCGATGAGCCTCCGACATGCGAAACGATTGCCCGTCGTGCAACACCGTTTACACCGTGACGCCGCAAGACGTCGGCAAGCGGATCATCTGCAAGCAGTGCAACGCGGCGCTGGTGATCGCCGAGGACGGCTTCCGCGTCGATCTTTCCGTCGCCGCCGCATCCAAGCCATCGAAGGTCAAGCCGACCCGCGAGAACGGTGCGGACGACGACATCGACCATCCGAAGAAATCGAAACCGATGAGGCCGGCGGGTCAGGAGCTGGCGATGGCCAAGGAGTTCTACGCGAAGTACGTGGACATCCCGACGATCCTCTTCGGCATCGGCGCGTTCTTCATCCTCACGTTCTTGTTTTTCCCGATGATCGGCAAGGCGAAGCACGAGCGCCGCATCGGCGGGTTGGCCGAGGAAAAGCTCGACATGGAAGTCGAAATCCGCAAGCTCCGCGAGAAATCGGGCAACGAGGAGAAGATCAAAAAGTTCGAGGAAGATTGGGCCAAGCGGTTGACGGTGCTCGAAGCCGAGGTCAAGTACGCGGAGATTTCCAACCAGCGCTCGGGCTACTTCGACCGCTACGGGCTGCTCTTCGGCTTCATTCTGCTCATGGTCGGCAGCCTCGGGATGGTTCGCTCCGAAACGCACCTCGTCAAGCGCATCTTCGGCGCGGCCGTGCTCGGCTTGCAAATGCTCATGGTCTTGTCGAGCTTGATCGGCGGCTGCCGCGGGTTACCGGGATCGTGATCCCGCCTACAATTGCCGGGTGGGAACCGCACCGCGACTTTGGGATGACGAGCCGATGCCCGATACTGCCGCCGATATGTTGACCCCGAAGTACAAGCGGGTGCTGCTCAAACTCAGCGGGGAAGCCTTCGGGCACAACGGCAAGAGCGGCATCAGCCTGGACGAGACGCTGCTCCTCGCCACTCAGATGAAACGCTTGGTCGAACGCGGCGTTCAACTGGCCGTGGTGGTCGGCGGGGGCAACTTGCTGCGGGGTGCCCAATTCTCGGCGGGGCCGACTCCGATGATCAACCCCGCGACCGCCGACAGCATGGGGATGCTGGCGACATTCATGAACGGCCTCGCGCTGCAAGACGTGCTGGAGAAGTTGGAAATCCCGACGCGGTTGCTCTCGGCCGTGCGGATCGATTCGTTCGCGGAGCCGTTCATCCGCCGGCGTGCGATCCGCCACTTGGAGAAAGGGCGCGTCGTTATCTTGGCCGGGGGCACCGGCAACCCGTACGTGACGACCGACTCCGCGGCCGCCCTGCGCGGGCGGGAGTTGAACGTCGATATCCTGTTGAAAGCCACCCGGGTCGATGGGATCTACAATGACGATCCGGAGAAGAACCCGCACGCGGTGAAGTACGAGCGGCTGACTTATCAGAAAGCCATCGACTCCCGGTTGAAGGTGATGGACCTGAGCGCCTTCGACATGTGCCAGTCGGCCAAGTTGCCGGTGCTCGTGTTCAACTACAAACAGGATCGGGCCATCGAACGGGCCGTGGCCGGCCACCCGATCGGTACCCTCGTTTCCACAGAATCCTAATCCCCTCCCTTCGAACAGGAGCTAGCATGGCCGCCCAAACGTTGAAAGACGCGACCGACCGAATGGAAAAAGCCCTCGGGGTGTTCGTCAACGAACTCAAAGGCCTCCGCAGCGGCCGGGCGTCCCCGGCGATGCTCGATTCCATCCGAGTCGAATACTACGGTTCGCCGACGCCGGTGAAGCAGATCGCCAACATCTCCTGCCCCGACCCCGCGTCGATCATGATCAAGCCCTTCCAGACGGAAGACTTGAAGGAGATCGAAAAAGCGATCCGCTCCAGCGACCTCGGCTTGGCCCCGAACAACGACGGCAAGGTGATCCGCCTGAGCGTCCCGGCGATGTCCGGCGACCAGCGGAAGAAGCTCGTCGCGCAGATCAAGAAGCAGAGCGAAGCGTCGAAGATTTCCTGCCGGAACATCCGCCGCGATGCCAACAAGGCCTACGAGGACGCCGAGAAGGCCAAGACGATGACCGAAGACGAACGGGACAAGGGCAAAGAGAAGATGCAGGATCTGCTGAAGCAGTACGAGGCTAAGATCGACCGGCTCAGCGACGAGAAGTCCAAGGAAATCATGGACGGGTGAGCGCCGCCATGGACGAACAACTCGCCCCGCTCCGCGACTTGGCCGATAAGCTCCTGATCGGGCAGTACACCCGGCACGTCTTCCTCTGCGTCGGCGAGTCGTGCAGTGCGCCCGGTGTGGGGGAAGCCGCTTGGGAGGTGTTGAAAGCGGAGTTGAAGCGACGGAACCTATCGTTGGCAACGGGTTCGCGAGCGTGCTATCGGACGAAAGTGAATTGCTTGCGGCTCTGCCAAGGCGGGCCGATTTTAGTGGTGTATCCCGAAGGGACGTACTACGCGGGCATGACCGCCGAGCGGATCCCCGAATTCGTGGAGCGGCATCTGGTCGAAGGCCGGCCCATCGAGGAGCGGATTTTCGCCCGCAATCCGCTCCCGATGGCCTGACTCACTCCCGGCCGACTTTGCCGAGGAGCTTGTCCACGGTGGCCCGGTATTTTTCGGGCACTTTGTTGAGCGATTCGAACGTCGTCGTTTCATCCCGGTCGGTGATCACGATCTTCTTCGGCATGATCTTCCGGCCCTCCATCGCCCCCGCGATGTTGTACTTCACGCCGCGGGCCGACGCTTGAATCGTGGCGGTGTCGCCGTTGATTTGCGTTTGCACTTGGTTGAAGTTGTCCCGCTCGCGGGGCCTGGCTTCCGGCGCTTTCGCCGCCTCCGGGATTTCGATGCCCTTGATGGTCTCCTTCTTCCCTTTGCGCAGGATCACCGCGTCCACTTTCTCGCCCGCTTTCGCCTCGGCGATCATCGTTTGGAACGCTTCGACGTCGGTGGCGATCTCCTTGCCGGCCCACTGGAGCAGCACGTCGTTCTTCTTCAGTCCGGCTTTCTCGGCGGGCATGCCGCGCATCACGTCCACAATGACCAAGCCGGTATCCGGTTTGAGGTCGAGTTGCTCGGCGAGGACGCCCGAAGGTTTTTCGAGTTGCACCCCGAGGCGGGGCTGGGCGCCGCCCAAGCGGAAGTTGAAATCGCCGAAATCCGCGAAGGGCAGGGGGGCGGGTAGCGGTTGCAACTGCAGTCGCGGGAAATTCGGCTGCGGCCGGGCTTCGTCGGCTTTCTTCAATTCCGCTTCCATCGCCTTCTTGTATTCGTCGCGCGCCTTCTCGATGCCCTCGCGGGCTTCCTTGTCGTCTTTGAGCTTGTCGATCGACTCGGCGAATTCTCTGAGTTGCTTCTCGTATTGCTCGCGCAGTTCGCTCTTGGGAACCGGCCCGGGATCTCGGCCGACGGGGAAGGGGGCAAGTTGCAACTGGAAAGCCCCGCCCCGTTGCACGAGTATCTGCTTTTGGAGCTTCAGTACGAGGTCGAGCGCCTTCTGCGGATCGTCGGCCCGCATGGCTTCGTCAATCGCCTTCTTCAGTTCCAAGTTTCGATCGAGCTGCCGGAGGGGCGTTTTCTCCTCAGGCGCATCGGGAAATTTCACCGAGCCGGGGGCGGGTAGCTCCAATTGGGCCGATGCGGGAAGCGAGATCAGCGAACAGGCAGCGAGGATCGCGAGCCATTTTCCAAACTGCGGAATGCCCTTCATAAGACTGCTCCTGAACGGGTACTGTCACTCCGAACTAGTATACCCCACCGGGCGCCGCGAGAAAATGGTGCGAGCTCACCCCATCAACCCCGCGAGCGGGCCACCCCGTGCGGCGAGCGCAACTACCCGCTTCGTGATCGCGGGATCCTCGACCAACGGCGGGGCCATGTGCGGCTTCCGACGGGCATCGAGCACCACCGGCCCCTGGCAACCGAAGTGCTTGCGGAACGTGAACCGACCGACACCGAGCAGATCGGTCGCCGGGTTGACCCGAGTGAACGTGGACCAGAGCCAATTGTTGAGCGACGCGGCGGAGAACCCGGCATCGTCGGCGAGCGTGACGAGCGGGAACTGCATTAGGTCGCACTCGGCCAGCGCGTCGCAAATTTCCACCAACTCGGGTTCGTATTCCGCATCCGCCGTCGTACCCTTGTGCGGCGGCGCTTCCAGCACCAACACGCCGGGCAACACCACTTGCGCGGCGCGCACGCAGCGCGGCAACTTCAATCCCGTCGAGATTTCGATGCCCAATTGACGGCGCCGCGGCCCGGCCGCTGCCATGACCACTTTGGAACCCCGATTCAACCCTTCCCCCGCGGAATAGTCGAGCGTGTCGATGGTCGTGCACGTTTGGAAATGTAGGTCGTTGGCCCAATCGACGCGCTCCAAGAAGTGGCGGAAGAACGCGGCGATGTCGTGGATGTCCAACTCCGGATTGTCTTCGTGGGCGACGATGATCAAAAACTTCGCCAGTGAGAGTTGCCCTTGCCCGAGGATGGCATTGGCCTGCGTCAACAGTTCCTGCGGACGCCGGTCGGCGCTGTAAGGCGTGTAGCGCTCCGAACCGATGGCCAGCAGCAAGGGGTGAACGCCGGCCGCATCGACCGCGTGGACGGCCTTCACCCCCGGCAGAACCGACGGGATGATCGGCCCGGTCAATTCGTGGATGAACTGGCCGAACGAGGTGTCTTCTTGCGGGGGGCGCCCGACGACCGTGAAGGGCCAAATCGCACCCGGCCGATGGTAAACCCTCTCGACATGCATCACGGGGAAGGGGTGAGCCAAGCTGTAGTAGCCCAGGTGATCGCCGAATGGCCCTTCGGGTTTGGTCGCCGACGGGTGTATCACACCCGAGAAAACGAAGTCGGCTTCGGCCGGCATCGGCAATCCATTCTCGGCGCGGACGAATCGCAACCGGCGCCCGCCGAGGGCTCCGGCGAACGCCAACTCGGGCAAGCCCTCGGGCAACGGCATCACGGCGCTCACCGCCAATGCGGGCGGCCCGCCGACGATCACGTTGACCCGGAGCGGCTCGCCGCGTCGGCCCGCCGCCGCGTGGTGGATGCCGATGCCGCGGTGGATCTGATAATGCAGGCCGATCTCGCGGTCGGGGACATACTCGTTCCCGCTTACTTGGACGCGGTACATGCCGAGGTTCGATTTCCGCCAGCCCGGTTCATCCGGGTGCTCGGTGTAAACTTGCGGCAATGTGATAAACGCTCCCCCGTCGTCCGGCCAGCATTTCAATTGCGGCACCGCGGAAACGGTCGTCCGGTGATTCAAAATCGGCCCGCGGCGAACCGCCTTCGGCCGCAGCCGCCAGAGCAGCATCGGCAAGTTCCAGTACTGCCAAGGTCGCTTCGCAGCCCGACTCGGGTCGATCTTCAATTCGACCAGCTTGCGGACGTCCGCGAGGGCATCCCGGAACAAAAACCGCGTGCGATCCAAGCTTCCGAAGAGGTTGGCGAGCATCGGGAACGCGGTTCCTTTCGGGTGCGTGAACAGAATTGCCGGGCCGCCCGCGCGGTAGAGGCGACGTTGAATCTCGGCCATTTCCAAGTGCGGATCGACCGGATGCGACACGCGGACGAGGTGCCCGTGCCTCTCGAGATCGTCCACGGCCTCCCGGAGATTGCGATGACCCATTCGAGACCCCGTGTGCGAAGCCCGAGAAATAGAAACCGGCATCGCACCGATTCGGTAACCGCCTCCGAATTCAGGTGCCCGCATGAATTCGGTGAAATCGTATCGGGAAATCGGAAAGTTCACCGCATAGCGTCAACGGCGAAGTATATTCGGAATACTGCCCACTCTGCCGGACACCCAAACTTTCCGGTCCCGCGATGTTCCTTCGAAAACGAGTCGGCACCGCCATGCTCGTTCCCTTGGGGATCTTCGTCGCCGCATTCTTCCTCGGCAGCGGGTTGCTCGGTCTCGCCGTCGGGTTGCCCGACGGGTTGATTTTAGCGGCCCCGTTGGGCCTGGGGTGGGTCGCTCCTTTGGTCTGGGGCCGGCGCGCACTCCTTCCGTTTATCGCCGGCTCGCTTCTGGCTTCACTTCTCGCGGCACCGCTACCCGGATTGATTGTGGCGACGCTCGTTTTGTCAGCCGGGGATGCCGGCTTGGGTTGGGCCTACTCGCGCCGTCGGTCGTTCCCCGACGGCTTGAACCGCATCCGCGACCTCTTGGCATTCACCGCGGCCAGCTCGGTCGCCGGCCTCGCCCGCGGATTGATCGTCTTCGTCGCGGCCATCGCATTCGGAATCGACTCCCCCGGGAATTTGTGCTTCGCAGCCGTTGGGGTCGGCGTCTTCTCGAATCTCGCTTTGGGCGTCGTCACGCTGGGGTTCACGGGGCAGTGGCGAATCGATTGGACCCGCCTCCGCGCGATCGAGTTGATCGGTCTCCTCGGCACCCTCGGCGGACTGACGATCTACCTGTTCGCGATGGACGGGTCGAGTCGCTTCGCGAACTTCTTCCCGATGGCCGTCGCCCTGATGGGCTTGCAGACGTGGCTCGCACTGCGGTTCCACATCTGGGGGATCGCGATCCACCGCGCGCTCTGGTTGACCCTGTGCATCGCCTTCGCGATCCGGGGAGTCCAACTGGAGACGGTGCTCCCGCTCGCGAGCGATCCGCTCTATTGCTCCGGGTATTTGTTTATCTTGGTTCTGCTGCTGTTCATCCAACTGACGATCGGGGCGATCGCGAGCGATCGGGTGATCGAGTTCGAAGCCAACGCCGCGCTCACCGCCGAATTGATCGCGCGGAATGGCGAATTGGTGCGGCTCGCCGCGGCCGACCGCGACCAGAAAGCGTTCTTGGATACCGTCCTCAACCAAATGCCGGCGGGGGTGATGATCGTCGGTCTGGACGGCGGCATTCTCTGGCGCAACCAACGGCACCGGGATTTGTGGAACGACACGACACCGCAAGGGGTGGGGTTGAAAGACCTCCAACGCCATCGGATCTCGGCGACGAAAGAGCAATCGGTTCCCTACGAGAGTTGGCCGATCGTGAAAGCCATCACGAGCGGCGTGGTGACGGAAGGTTTCGAAGCGCGGATTCTCTCGGCACAGGGCGGTATGATCGACGTGTCCATCAGCGCCTCCCCGGTCCGCGATCCCGCCGGTCAATTGATCGGTGCGGTTTCGATCTTGCTCGATATGGGCGAGCGCAAGGCCGCGATCCGATTGCTCCGCGAGAAAGAAGAGCGACTCCGCTTCGCCCTCAGTTCGGCCCGGATGATCGCCTACGAATGGTGCATTCACACCCAGATCATCCAAACGTCCGAACCGTTGGCGCAATGGCTCGGGGTGGAAACGACCGCCGTCTCCACTTTGGGAGAAGTGCTGAAAGTCGTCCACCCCAACGACGTTCAGTATGTGCGGGACGCCATCCGCGCGTTGATCGGCGCGGGCAAAGAATGCGAATGCGAATTCCGCGTCCCGGGTGCCGGGGGGATGCTCTGGGTGCAGTGCCGCGGTCGCCGGCTCGTCGACGACGACGGCAAGTTGACGGATCGCGTCGCGGGCATCATCATTGATGTCTCGGATCGCCGGCGCTCGGAAGCGCGGCTCCGGCTCGTCGAATCGGCGGTGGTTCACGCGCGCGATGCGGTCGTCATCTTGGAATCGGAGCCGAACGCCGCGCCCGGTCGGTGCGTGCTCTACGCCAACGACGCCTTCTGCGAAATCACCGGCTACGGCGTCGAGGAACTCCGCGGCCGGTCGCTCCATTTCCTGCGCGGCCCCGAGTCCGACTCCGCAACGCTGGAGCGGATGCGCGAGGCGCTGGACAAAGGCGAACCGTTCAAAGGTGAACTCCTCAACTACCGGCGGGACGGTTCCACGTTCTGGGTCGAGATCAGCGTCGTCCCCGTCCCGGATTCCATGGGGCAATGCGCCCACTGGGTGATGATCCAACGCGACATCGGCGACCGGAAGCGATCCGAATTGGTCCTGCAGCGCAGCGAGGCCATGTTGTCCGACGCCCAGCGGATCGCCCACTTCGGCTCGTGGGAATACTTGCCGCCGACCGGCGAATGCCGGTGGTCCGCCGAGAAGTTCCGCATCTTCGGCCTCGATCCCGGGCGTACCGTCGCGTCGGTCGAACTCTATCTGGCGGCGGTTCACCCGGACGATCGCGAAAAAGTGAACCGGGCGTCCCGCGAAGCCCAACAGCTCGATTACCCCTACTCGCTCGAATTCCGGATCCTCCGACCGTCCGGCGAAATCCGCTACATCACCGAGGAGTACCACGCCGATTTCGACTCGTCCGGCGCCCCGCTTCGATACTGGGGGGTCACCAAAGACGACACCGAAAAGCGGCAGTCCCAAGAGCAACTCTTCCAAGCCCAGAAGATGGAACTCATCGGCCAGATGGCCGGGGGCATCGCCCACGACTTCAACAACCTGCTGACCGGGATCATCGGCAACCTCCACTTGGCCCGCATCCCGGACTCGGATCCGAACCGGATGCATGTGGCCACGGCGCTGAGCGCGGCGAACCGGGCCGCGGAGCTCACGAAGAAACTCTTGGGCTTCGCTCGCAAGAACCAACTCGTGTTGCAGACGATCCGCGTCGGAGACGTCGTCACGGAGGTCGTCAACTTCGTCTCGCGGACATTCGACCCCCGCGTGACGGTCTCCGCGGTGCCCGGCGAAGATCAACTGATCCTCGCCGATGCCACGCTCATTTCGCAGGTGTTGCTGAACCTCTGCTTGAATGCCCGCGATGCCATGCCCCACGGCGGGAGCATCCGAATCCGCACGGGCGCGGTCGCCCTCGCGGCCTCGGCCGATGACCCCGCGGCGCCGGCGGGAGAATTCGTCCGACTCTCGATCACAGACACGGGCGAAGGGATGGGCCCCGAAGTTCTCGCGCGGCTGTTCGAACCATTCTTTACGACGAAGCCGGTCGGCCAAGGCACCGGCTTGGGGTTGGCGATGGTGCACGGCATCATGACCCAACATCGGGGTTGGGTCGAAGTGCAGTCCGAACCCGGACGCGGAACCCGCTTCGATCTCTTTCTGCCGCGCTCGACGGAATTGATCCCGGCCGCGCGGAACACCCCGGCGATCGACCCGGACGCGGCGTCTGAAACCGTGTTGGATTGCACGCCGATGCCGGTCGGTTTGCTCCGGACCATCCTCCTCGTCGACGACGAACCGATGATTCGGGACATCGGCAGGGCCGTTCTCGAAGCGGCCGGGTTCGCGGTTTTGGAAGCCGGCGACGGCGAGGAAGCCATCGAACTCTTCGTTCGTCATTCCGCGAACATCGATCTCGTCGTGCTCGACCTCACCATGCCCAAGCTCTCGGGGCAGGATACGTTCCGCGCCCTCGAAGAAATCGACCCGCGCGTCCGCATTTTGTTCTCCAGCGGCTACTCGTCCGATAGCCTCGAGGGCACGGAAGGGGCGTTCGGCCTCCTGCCCAAGCCATATCGCCCGCAGACCCTTCTGGAAACGATCCGGAGCGTCCTGGCCATGCCGCCGATGAATCCGCTCCCGACTTCGATGTCGCATTCGCCCGTCCCCGCCGAATATGCCGTCGGCGGCTAGAATCGTAGAACGAACGGTGTCGAACCGTCGTTCCCTCGGGTGTCTCCATGCTGCCGTTCGTGCGGACAAGGCTGTCCGCGATGATGTTTTTGATCTACTTCGCGCTCGGTTCGTGGGGGGTGACCACCGCCACCTTCCTGATGTCCGCCCCGACCAAAGGGGGCCTCAACTTCACGACCGAACAAGTCGGTTGGATCTACTCCACGTTCGCCATCGGCGGCATGCTGGCCGCCCCGCTCGTCGGGATTTTGGTCGATCGCCTCTTCCGTGCCGACCGCGTGCTGGCCGTCGCCAGCCTGGCCTGCGGGTCATTCCTTCTGCTGGCGAGCGCGTGGTGCGAACGGCACTACCCGGAGATCGACTCCGTCTACGCGGGCCTCGTCGATGCGGAATCGGCGGACGGGGTTCCGCTCCGCGAGCACCCCGAATTCCGATCCGCCCAACCGCCCGAGGCGGTGAAGGCGGCTTTCGACCGCGTCAACGATTCCCCGCCGATGCGCGCCGCGGCGACCCGCGTTTTCACCCCGCTGTTCGCCATCATGCTGGCCCAATCGTTCTGCGCCCAAATCGCGATGATCCTCTGCACCGTCATCACCCTGCGCAATCTCCCCGACCCCGGCCACCAGTTCTCGCGCACGCGCATGTTCGGCACCATCGGCTGGGTCGTGGTCGGCTTGGCGATGGGGGCCATCCTCGAGCCGATCTCGCCCCAGCCTTTCCTCCTCGCGGCCATCGTCAATCTGGTGCTCGGCGTTTACGGCTTCACGCTGCCCAAGACGCCGCCGAAAGGCCAAGGCAAAACGCTCGGGGAAGCCTTCGGTCTCCCCGCGTTCAAGCTCTTCCGGGATCGCTCGTTCTTGGTCTTCATTCTCGTCGCGCTCATCACGGCGCAAATGAACCAATTCTACGGCGTCTACGGCCACCGCTTCCTCACCGACATGGGCCTGCCCCGCCCCGAGCGCTGGATGACCATCGGGCAAATCCTCGAGATCGGCTGCATGTTCGCCATCCCGCTCTTGAACCCGAAGCGGAACATGAAATGGCTGATGCTGCTCGGCTCGCTCGGCGGCACCCTGCGCGCGGCGGCGATGATCGGCGGCGACCCGACTTGGATTCTCGCGGTGGGGGTACCGATGCACGGCTGGAGCTTCGCGTTCTACTTCGTGGTCGCCTCGACGTTCATCGACCGCGAAGCGCCGCCGACACTGCGGGCGAGCGCCCAAGCCATCGCCGCGTTCGTCAGCAGCGGCTTGGGGCCGTGGACGGGCAACCTCATGGCCTCGGCCGTGGTGGATCACTACCGCGTCGGCCGCACGATCGATTGGCCCGCGGTTTGGATGGCTCCCCTGATCGGGAGCGCGTTCGCATCGGCGCTGTTTTTGATTTTCTTCCGGACGCCCGCAAAGCCTCAATCCGGAGCGTAAATCGTCCGTCCCCCGTCCACGGGCAAGCTGACCCCGGTGATGAAATCGTTGTCGATGAGGGCGAGCACCGCTTGGGCGATGTTCTTCGGGCTTCCCTCCCGCTTCACGAGCGTGGCGTCGATGGCTTGCTGCCGCTCCGCTGCGGGCAGGTCGGGCGGCAACATCACGGGGCCGGGGAGGATCGCGTTGACACGGACGTTTGGGTTGCGGGTGCCGAGTTCCACGGCGAAGCTGCGGGTCAGCGTCGTCACGGCCCCTTTGCTCGGGAAGTAGGCCGCGTAGCCGAGGTAGGGCCGGACCTCGGCCCAGTCGCCGATGTTCACGATGACCCCGCCGCTCGGCTGGGCCACCATTTTCAGGCCGACGTGCTGGCACATGAGGAACGTACCGAGGGCATTGGCGTCGAAATGGGCGCGTACGTCCGTCGCGGTCACGTCTTCGAGCGGCTTGCGCTGCCAAATCGCGGCCGCATTGACGAGGACATCGACCCGGCCGAAGCGGGCGAACACGGCTTCGACGAGTTTCTTCACGGCCGATTCGTCGGTGAGGTCGGCTTGAAAACCGGCGACTTCGACGCCGAGAGACACGAAGTTCTCAGCGGTGGCCTGAGCTTCCGCCGCGGATGTGCGGTAGTGTAGGGCGATGGAGTAGCCCTTGCGGGCGAGGGCCTCTGCGACGGCGGCGCCGACGCGCTTCTTGCCGCTGCCGGTGACGAGTGCGATCGGAACTTCGGGCATGGTTTGCATTCCGTTCGGGTACAGATCTGCGTCGCGAGCCGAATCGCAGCTTGCGCTCGCGGCTCCGACGGAGGGCTTGCGCCAGCTACTTGCGGAACTTCGCGGGATCGACGGACTCGTGCTTGATGTGCTTGCGGTTGAAGGTGTACGTGATTTCCAAGTTCCCCGATTCGGACGCGATCATCGCCGGGTAGCTGAACTCGCCGACTTCGGTTTCGAGGTCGTGTACCTTCGCCCAAGTCTTACCGTTGTCGGCGGAGCGGGCCAAGCTGATCGGGGTGCGGAGCAGGGTGCTCGGGTTGTAGATCAGGAACAATTCCGACGGGCCGGTGCGGGCCACATCGATGCCCGAACTCGGGTTGAGCAACTCCGTGGCCTCGGCGGGCGTCCACGTCTTGCCCCCGTCTCGGCTCTCCGATCGGCAGATGCGGCGCGGATCGCTCGACCGCATGAGTGCGACGATGGTCTTCTCGGCCGCGAAGAGCGTCGGTTGAATCTGTCCGAACTTCCCGGCGACGTTGAACGGGGCGGAGCGCGTCCAAGTTTTTCCGTCGTCGGTCGAGGTGTCGACGTAGGGCGTCCAGCAGTTGTGGCTTTCGAGCGAGGTGCCCGCGAGGATCGCCTCCCCGACTTGGATCGGCTTCGCCCGCACCGGCCCGTAGAAGCCCGCCGGCATCATCGCGGGCTTGCTCCACGACTTGCCGCCGTCGGCGGAGGTGCGGACGTAACCCGTCCAGTTGAACGGTTTCGGCCCGGCTTTGTACCAGAGATAGAGCGTGCCTTTGGCCGTCTTGAAGAGCACCGGGTTCCATGTCGGCTGGCCCGGTTCGGTACCGACGACTTCGGGTACGCTCCATTTGCCGTCGAAGCGGCTGAGGTAAATTTGGACGTCCTTGGCGCCTTCGTCCTTGCCGCCGAACCACGCGGCGAGCAGTTTGCCATTCTCGACCTCCACGATGGTGGAGGCGTGGCAACCCGGCGTCGGCGGTTTGTCGAAAATTAGGGGCATGGCGCTTATCCTCCGATGACTTCCTGCCGGTCGCTGTCCCAGTAGACGCGTTTGCCCGTGCGGTACGACAGATTCGCCAAGTGGGCCGCGACGATGACCTTGTGCCCGAGTTCGATCGGCGAGTTCGGCTCCTTGCGGCTCTTGCAGCACTCGAGCCAGTTCTTCACGTGCAACGGCGTCTCGGTTTCGAACTTCCACACGTCGATGGGTTCGGTGTCCGGGGTGATCTTTTCACCGGTGTTGTACACCCGGATCTCTTTCTCCGCGTCGGCGATCAGGGTCTGCTTGGTCCCGTAGAAGGCCGCACCGACCCCGTCGGCCCCGTTGATGAACTGGACGTTGAAGCTCGCGGCGAAAGTTCCGTAGTCCCACGTCCCTTGCACCACGTCGGGCGTTTCCCAATGCTTGAAGTGGTACCGGCCCCCGTGGGCCATCACGCTCTTCGGGGCGTCGATGCCCCCGAGCCACTGGACCACGTCCAGCTGGTGGGCGCCGATGTCGGTCATCAGCCCCCCCGCGTAATCCCAGTACCAGCGCCAAGCCCAATAGCGGACGGCGTTGAACTCGCGCTTCGGCGCTTTGCCGAGGAACGCCGCCCAATCGACCTGCTTTTCCTGCTCCTTGGTGAAGGTCGCCGGCACGGCGAACGGGTCTTTCTTCACCCAGTTCCGCGTGTCCCATACTTTGGCGAGCACCAAGTTGCCGAAGTCGTTGCTCTCGATGACATCCCGGCAGCGGCGCCAATGCGGCCCGCTGTGGCGCTGGTTGCCGACTTGGACGATGCACTTCGTCTTCCGCGCGGCGTCGATCATCTCCTTACCTTCTTCGATCGATTTCGTCAGCGGCTTTTCGATGTACGCATCCTTGCCCGCGCCGACCGCCGCGATCAGCATGTCGCGGTGGTGGTGATCGGGCGTGGCGATGACCACGGCGTCGAGGTCGGTGTGATCGAACAACTTGCGGAAGTCGGAGTATTCCTTGGCGGCTTCTTTTTGATCGGTGAGGGCGATGATCTTGGCGACGTCGTTGAGGCGAAACTCGGCGATGTCGCAGGTGGCGACGACGTTGTGCTTGAGCTTCAGCACCTCGCGGATGAGCGACTTTCCGCGGTTGCCGCAACCGATGAGGCCGACGTTGAGTTTCTCGTTCGCGTCGGCGGCTCGGATCGACGGCAGTGCGATCGCGGCGGCGCCGACGGCCGCGGAAGTTTGCAGGAACGACCGGCGCGACGGCGACTCGGACACGGCAGGCCCCTCGGAGACACTGGAGACGCCGTTATCATACCGGAGGGGAACAATGCGGTGAAGCAAATGGTTCCGTAGGTCACGCTCGGGGTGTCGCGGTGAAGCACCGAGAATCTTGGTCGGGCTCTCCGACTCACCCCGCGATCGGCAGCACGTTCCCGTGGACGTCGGTCAGGCGGAAGTCGCGGCCGCCGTAGCGGAAGGTGAGTTTCTCGTGGTTCACGCCGAGTTGGTGCAGCACGGTGGCCCAGAGGTCGTAGACGGTGCACTTGTTTTCGACGGCGTAGTAGCCGAGGTCATCGGTCGCACCGTAGATGCTGCCGCCCTTGACCCCGCCGCCGGCCAGCCAGACGCTGAAGCCCATCGGGTTGTGATCGCGTCCGTTGCCCCCTTGGGAGAACGGCGTGCGGCCGAACTCCCCGGCCCAGACAATCAGCGTGTCGTCCAGCAGCCCTTTCGCTTTCAAATCCGAGATGAGCGCCGCGATGGGCTGATCGACTTGCAGGGCCATCGCCGCATGGCCCTTCTGCAAGTCGCCGTGCTGGTCCCACGGGTTCGCCGCGCCGCCCGCGCCGATGCCTTGCGTCAGGCAACTGAGTTCGACGAATCGGACGCCGCGCTCGACGAGCCGCCGGGCGAGCAAACACTGCCGGGCGTAAGCGGCCAACTCGGGATTCTTGGAATCGATGCCATAGAGCTTCTGCGTCGCCGCCGATTCGCCGGAGATGTCGCACAACTCCGGCACGGCGACCTGCATCCGGTATGCGGTCTCCGAATTGCGGATGGCCGCGTCGATTTGAGGATCGGCGGTCTCTTCCAAGAGGTTTTTGTCGAACTTCTGGATGAAGTCGAGCCGGCGGCGCTGGGCCCCTTTCGGATCGGTCGGGCGGATGTTGCGGATCGCTTCGGGCGCATCGGCCTTCAGGATCGAGCCTTGGTGCTGCGCGGGCAGAAAGCCGTTGCTGAACAGGCTGACGCCGCCGTGCGGGGCGACCGCGTGGCCGCTCTGGAGCACGACGTAGCCCGGCAGTTCCTGGCTCTCGCTGCCGAGGCCGTAGGCCGTCCACGCGCCCGCAGTCGGGTAGCCCATGATCGGGAAGCCGCTGTGCATAAAGAAGTTCGCTTGGGCGTGTTCGTTCACCGGCGAGGTCATCGAGCGGATCAACGCGAGTTCGTCGGCGACTTTCGCGATGTGCGGAAACATCGTGCTGACGGGCATCCCGCACTTGCCCGCCGGGGCGAACTGGAACGGGCTGGCCATGATGTTGCCGTTGTTGTTGAACATCGTCCGCTCGACCTTCACCGGCATCGGCTTGCCGTGATCCTTGGCCAAGCGCGGCTTCGGGTCGAACGAATCAACGTGCGACACCCCGCCGGACATGAAGCAGAAGATGACGCGCTTCGCCTTGGCCGGGTGGTGCGTCATCTTCAACGCGGCACCTTTGGGCAAGTCGGCGCGGGCGGCATCGGTGAATAAAGCGTTGAGCGCGACCGCGCCGAACCCGGTCGAGCAGGTTTGCAGCATCCGCCGGCGGGACATGGGGAGCATGGTGGCCTACTTGATGTAAATGAACTCTTTGAATCCGAAGACCGCCCGGGCGAGATCGCCCCATGCGGCGCGGTCGTCGAGCGCCGCCGGGATCGGCCCGAGCGCTTGCAACTCCGTTTCGAGGGCGGCGATTCGCTTCTTCGCTACAAGTGCTTTCTCGCGGTCGGCCGGGGTGAGCGCTGCGAGGATTTTGGATTCCGGAATCGACCCCGAAACCGCGTTCGACGACGCGAGCACTTCCTCCGCTGACAGGGCCTTGTCATAGAGCCGGGCCCGCACGATTCGACCCGCGAGAACTTTGTTCCCGCCGGCCGGGGAATGGCGGATGCCGAAGCCGATGACCGCTTCCCCCGCCTTGAACTCTTGTACGCCGGTACTCTTGTAGCCCTTGCCGTAGGCCAGCCCATCGCGGTAGGCGACGATCGTGCCGTCGGCGTGGTACGCGATGGCCAAGTGGACGACGCGTAACGCATCGGTTTCTTTGGGCGCTTGGAACGATTGAGTCCGTTGGAAGAAGTTGCTCCCGGCGACCCACTGGCCCGCGTCTTTCTCGCCGAAGACGATGGCGTCGAACACCGAGCCGTCCTTGGTTTGGATGGTCATCGCCGCGCCGCCGGCTTGGTCGAGCCCGTCGAGTTGCACCCACGCTTCCAGCGTCTTCGCGCGGATCGAATTGGAAAGCGGAGCGGTGAGAACGTGGGCCTGACCGCCCACGTTCAATGCTCCGTCTTTGAGTTTGGCATCCCCGACGGCTTCGCCGTGCAGCGTGCCGGCGACGTCCTTCAACGTGTGTTGGAAGTCCCACTTCGCAATCGCTTTCGGCAACGCCTTATCATCGACGACGGGCTTCACCTTCGCTTCTTTCTCCAAGCGAGCCCGCGTCGGTTCGAGTAGCTCGCGCACCCTCTTTTGCTCCGAATCGATCTCGGCCCGGAGTTCCGCCGACTGGAGCGCGAGCTTCCCGTGCCCCGCCTTCAGTTCCGCGATGTAGTCGCGGAACGCCGCCAGTTCCGAGGGTGTCGCCGGCCGGCCGAGGGCGGTTTGAACCAAGCCATTCAACCGCAGTTCCTCGGTCGGAAGTTTCGGATCGGCGAGGATTCGGTCCGCCCAATTCGAAGCGAGCGCCGCGACGCGGGGATCGTTCATCAGCGTCAGCGACTGGGCGGGGACGTTGGTCACATCGCGGCGGCCGGTGGTGCTGAACGGCTCGGGGAAATCGAAGGCCCGCAAGAACGGATCGAGGGCCGTCCGCTGCACGCGCACGTACAGACTCCGCCGATCCGAGTTCCCGCCGACGGGCGCCCCGTAGAGATCGCGATTCAGCGTGCCGCTCACGGCCAAAAGAGCATCGCGGATCGACTCGGCTTCGAGCCGCCGGAGGATCGCATGGGAGAACCAGCGATTGTCCGGGTCGTGTTGCCGGGCTTCTTTCGTCGGGTTCGACGCGAGCTGCCACGTTTTGGAGGTCACGAGGAATCGCAGGGTGTCTTTGATCGACCAACCCTTATCGACGAACCGCGTCGCCAGGAAATCGAGTAGCTCGGGGTGCGTCGGTTCGATCCCGAGCCGGCCGAAGTTGTCGGGCGTCGGCACGATCCCCCGGCCGAAGGCGTGGTGCCAGAGCCGGTTGATGATGACGCGCTTCGTGAACGGATTCTTGTCGCTCAACAAATCCTCGGCGAGTTGCAATCGGCCCGAACCTTCCCCCTTGTAGGGCGTGGCGTCGATGGCTTCCAAGAAGCGCCGTGGCACCTCGGCCTTCGGCCGCTTGTGATCGCCGCGGTCGAAGAGAGGTTGATTGCGAACGACGCCTTCCATCAACCCCGGCACCCGCGTCGGCACGGCGATCTCGGCTTCGAGCTTGCGGTACTCTTCGATGAGGGGTTTGACGGTTTTCAACTCGGTGAGCTTGTTCGGCAGCAATCCTTCTTCGATGCACTTCGCCAAAAGCGCTGCTTGGGCATCGTCCAACGTGCCGGACTGCCAATCTTTCACGGCCTGCACGATGGCTCGGCCATATTGCTCGGCGAAATCCGCACTCGATTTCGGTGCCGCGGTTTCAAACTCTTGCAAGACGATGCCGAGGTATTCGGGCAACTCCGGAGGCCCCTTGGAACCTTTCTGCAGAACCACCGCTTCGCGGATGCCGAACCACGATCGCGGCGAACCTGATACCATCGCCGGCGCATCCAGCGACGCGGCCAATTCGATGTGGATTTCGTCGCCGGTCCAGTAGCTCACGTCGAACTTCTGCCAGCGCCAGCCCGGTGCGAGTTTGATGCCGGGCGAAGCGGCCGCACCGAGCGGATAGTCTTGGACGGCGTACCGCAGTGTCGCCCCGCCGTCGCCGAGCACCCGCAGCCACAATTCGGAATCGCCCGCGAGTTTGATGCCGGGGGACTCGAACCGCGCCGCGTGCTTCGTGGACAACCCGTGGGAGTAAACCCCGGCCGGATAGATCCCCACGAGCGCCGAATCACCCGATGGGGCGACGGCGAACTCCCCGGCCGGCGTCGGTCTTTGGGATAGCCCGACCCCTTGTCGGAACCAAGTTGTGGCGTCAGCTCTTTGGAATAGCGACCAACGTTTCAGCGCTCTCTGCCGGATGAATTCGTCGGACAGGTTGCGGTCTTTCTCCCGTTCGCGCATCATCCGATTCCAAACCTCGCGGAACTTCGCATCGTCGCCCTCGGCGGCCCGGAACTGGTGGAGCGAGTGCAACAGAGCCGTCGGTTTGTCCGCGAGTTTCACGGGGCCGTTGGGGTCGGTTAACGTTTTCTTCAACCCGTCTGTGGCGGCCAGCCAGTCCGACGCGATGGCCGCGCGGATTTTCGATTTGAGAGCCTCCATCTCCGCTTTGTTCCGGTTCAACTTGTCCGGACTGTCCACGGCCGCGCGCCCGGGTCGGTTGGAGGCGAGGACACCGAACAAAGCGTAATAATCCTTGTGGCTGATGGCATCGAACTTGTGATCGTGGCAGCGGGCGCACGAGACCGTGAGCCCGAGGAATGCCTTCGAGAACGTGTTGATCTGGTCGTCGATGAAGCGGACTTTTTCTTCGAGGGCGTCCGTCGGTGCGAAGCCGTGGAACACCATTCGCCAATGGGCGGGGCCGATGGCCGATTCGTTGAGTTCGAGCTTCTTGTCGATGCGCGGGTTCTTCAACAAGTCCCCGGCGACGTGCTCACGCACCAGTTGGTCGTAGGGCACATCGGCGTTGAGCGCGCGGATGAGGTAGTCGCGGTAGTGCCACGCGCCGGCGATGTCCGGGTCGCCTTCCGAGCCGTGCGAATCGGCGTAGCGCGTCCAGTCCATCCAGTGCCTAGCCCAATGCTCGCCGAAATGCGGACTGCCGAGCAGGCGTTCGACCAATTCAATGTAACCCCCCGCGGTCTTCAAACGGAGCGTCCACTTCTCCATTTCTGCGGGGGTCGGCGGCAAGCCGATCAAGGTGAAATAGAGCCGGCGAATCAGGGTGGTCTCGTCGGCACTCGCTCCCGGCTCGAGCTTGTGTTCGGTCAACTTCGACCCGACGAATCGATCGACCGGATGATCCGACCACTTCGAATCGGGCGGCACCGGGTTGCGGATCGGTTGAAAACTCCACCACTTCTTCCGCACTTCGAGCGTCGTCTCCCACGAGGTCGCTTTCGTCAACTCCTCGGCGGTCGGCGGTTTGTCGCGCGGGTCGGGCATCCCCAAGCGAACCCACTTCTCGAAATCCGCGATCACCGCTTTGTCGAGCTTCGGCCCGTTTTTCGGCATCGCCTTGCCGTCGAGCTCGTGCTTCAGCACCGCGATCAACCGGCTCTTCTCCGGCTTCCCGGCCACCGCGATCACCCCTTCGGATCCGCCCTTCAGAGTCGAAGCGCGATCGTCGAGGGCAAGCCCGCCCTTCGCGGTCTTGGCGGAGTTGTGGCAAGCGTAGCAATGCTCGACGAGCACCGGCCGAATCTTGGCTTCGAAAAACTCGATGTCGGCCGGCTCGGCCGCGCGGATGTGGTTCGAAATTGAGAGCGCGAGCAGGAGGGCGAAAGAACGAACGGAGAGCATCGGCGGAACCTCGGTCAACGTGGCGGCGACTCACCCGACTCGCCGCAGATCAGCATACCTCCAACCGCGTCCATCCCCAACAGGGCAGCCCGAGCCTCGTCCGGCGTCGCCTGCAAGCCGATCCCCCGCTCCACCGCGAATGGCCCGACGCGGGTTCGCCGGAGCGACTGCACCAATCCGCCGACCCCCAATGCCGCGCCGAGATCGCGGGCGATGCTGCGGATGTACGTCCCTTTGCCGCAGTCGATGGACAGATCGAGCCAAGGCCAATCGTAACCGCGAAGCTCGATCGAATCGACGCGGATCGGCCGCGGTTGCAGGGTGACCGCGACCCCGTTCCGGGCGAGATCGTAAGCCCGCCGGCCCTGCACTTTCAACGCGGAGTACTGCGGGGGAAGTTGCTGGATGACCCCGATGAATTTCCGAAGCTCGTTTCGTACCGATTCGAGCGCCGGAGCGGTCGCCTCCGGCGATTCCACGATTTGCCCATCGGCGTCGTCCGTGTCGCTCGTCGCCCCGAGCCGGATGCGGGTCTCGTATCGCTTCGGCATGGCTTGAACGCGCTCGGCGAGTTTCGTCGCCGAGCCGACGCAGAGCACGAGCACGCCCGTGGCGAGCGGGTCGAGCGTCCCCGTGTGGCCGATCTTCGTGCGGCGCGGGAACCAGAGTTGGGCCCGATTCACCGCGTCCCGCGAGGTCATCCCGCCCGGCTTGTCGATCACGAGGAATCCGTTCATGCGTCGTCGGAGCCTTCCGTCGGGTCGTCCGACTTGAGCAAGAGCGAGATCAACACGGCGTCTTTGCGAACCCGGCAGCCGAGGCTCTTCCAGAACCGCATCCCGCCGGCGTTGTCCAGTTTCAGTTGCACGTGAACCCGCGTGATCCCCTCGGCGTAGAGGGCCGCCAAGCAAGCCTCGACCATCCGGTGGGCGACCCCGCGCCGTCGCCGGGCGGCCGCGACGCCGACATGGTGGAGGAAGCCGCGGCGGCCGTCGTGACCGCACACCGCGATCCCGATCAGCGCGTCGCCGTCGCAGGCCACTTGGCTGATGCCGGGGTTGCGCTCGAGGAATCGGGCCAGCCCCCGCCCGGTTTCCACTTCGCGCTTGCAGAGCGGGCTGGTCCCTTGCCACAGGAGCAGGGCGGCCGGTATGTCATCCGGGTCGAGCGGGCGGATCGCCGCCATATTCGAACCTCGCTTGGGATCGGAGCCAGCGTGAGCGAGCGCCAGTGCGTAATCTACAATCCCGCCGCCGGGCGCGGCCGCGCGAAAGGGAAAATCGACGAAACGAGGCGCTGGGCCGCTCCGGATGCCGAGTTGATGCCGACCGAAGGGCCGGGTCATGCGATTGAACTCGCCCGCTCCGCGGCGCTGGCGGGATTCACGACCGTGATCGCCGCCGGAGGTGATGGGACGGTTCACGAAGTGGCCAACGGGTTGATTCAATCGGATCGACCCGACGTCGTCTTCGGGGTCTGGCCACTCGGGTCGAGCAACGACTACGCGTTCGCGCTCGACTTGGGCGATTGGTTCCGGGCCAAAGGTGTCGGCTTCAAACTCGAGACTTTCTTGGCCGATGTCGGGCGATTGCGAATCCGAGATCACGAGCGTTATTTCGTGAATTGCGCCGGCTTCGGCTTCAACGGGATGGTCGCCCAAGAAGCCCGCGGAATCCGGTGGTTGAAAGGGACACCCCTGTATTCTTGGGCGTTCGTGCGGGCCATGCTCCGGCACTACCGAACCCCGGTGCGGACGACCACCTTCGACGATGCGACGGTCACCGGGCCGACACTTTCGATCAGCATCAATTTGGGAATCCGCGAAGGGGGCTTCCCGATTGCACCGAACGCTCGACTGGACGACGGCTTTTTCGACACGCTGCACGTCTCCGATATGAAACGCTGGCAGATGGCCCGCTACCTTCCGGGCTTCATGCGGGGCCGGGTGCCGACTCACCTACCGTACTTGAGCCAACGGCTCTGCCGGCGGATCGCGAGCGATGGCTCGGATCCGATCTGCATTCACGCCGATGGTGAGATCGTCGCGGCCCCGACGGACGGTGGGCGGGCGCTCGAAGTGGAGTTGTTGCCGAAACGGTTGCGAGTTCGGCGAGCGAAACCCGCAACGCGTTAGTGGTGGGCGATTTCCACGCGGCACCAACCGAGTTCCAAGCACGTCGTGTTCGATGCGTCGTTGCGGAAGTAGCTCGGATTTAGCGAGTAGATGACGAAGCGGCCGTCTTTTCGGGTCACCACCAAGCCGGTATCCCTCAGCACGCCCAGGTGGTGGGAGACGTTGACGACCTCTTCTTCCATCAGCCGGGAGATTTCGGTGACGTGCCGGGAGCCGCCGCGGAGGATATCGATAATTTGAATGCGGGTCGGCTCTCCCAACCCTTGCAGCATGGCGGAACAGACCTCGGCCACTTTGAGATCGATCATCGATCAAGCACCTCGATAAATTGGGATGCTCGTTTGATACTCCATACAAGTCTCGTGGTCAACTCCGCAACAACAATTCGGTCACGTTCGTTTTCTCTTGTAAATTTCGCTGGCCTGCCGGAGGATTTCGTGTTCGTCCGCGCTCAAGCTCTCCCGGCCGAATTGGGCCACTTTGCCGAGGACTTGGTCGAGTTTGGCTTCGAGTTGCTCGTCGATGACTTTGGTGGACCGGGGAAGAACCTGGGCCGCGGGGCGATGGGCTTCCGGCTCCTGGAGCCTGGTCTCGTCCTCGGAATCATCGGGTGGACTTTGGTATAGACGAACCGGTGAACGCCTCCGCTGCGTCGGTCGGCGGCTACCCGCCCAGTGCAGAATGGCGGGTGCCAATTTGAAGAAGCAGAAGCCGAATACGGCCCCGGCGATCACGCCGACCGCGTGGATTTTCGTTTTGTCACTCAGCATCGCCAGCACGGTCAAGCCGAGCAAGATCCCCACCAAGAGCGCCACGGGCATCGGCAAGAAAAAGAAGACGAGGACCGTCCGCCGGGGATTCGAACAGGCGAACAAAACCATCGCGGCGAACAAGGCTCCACCGATACCGACGGAAGTTTTGTCCGTGTCGATGCCGGCGAAGCCGACCGCGAGTTTGGCCAACGAAGCCACCCAAGCCGCGAGGACGTAGAAGGCCACAAACACTTTGCTTCCGTAGTTCCGCTCGAGTTCCCGGCCGGCCCAGTAGAGCAGGAACATCGAGACGATCACCCCGAAGAGATCGGGGGACGGGATTAGCCCGGCGGTGAAGACCCGCCAGATTTCCCCGCCCGCGATTTTGCCGAAATGGAATTCGCCCCACTCCAGCAATTCGGAAGTTCGCCCCGGCCGGGTCGTGAGCGCCTGCACGAAAAAGAGACCGATCGTCGCCGCCATCACGAATATGGTGCCGCGCGACGCTTGTGCGGCGCCCCAGCGCGGGGCGTCTTCCCGGTAATAATCGCGGTCGTAGATGCCCATCCGGATGCCTCTCCCCTCTGCGCTCGTTCGGGTCTTCCTCAGTGTATCAGAGCGGAAAGGCGGGGGTACGATCCCGGGGGCATCGGACGGAATCGCGGGGGCGATTTCTGCCGGGCGACGTTGGTTCCCGGGTTCGATCCGTGTAAAATGAATTGCTCCGATTGAGGCGATCCCGATCCGTGCGTCGGTTCTCGCCCTCCTCTGTTTGGTGAATCCATGGCGCGAACCGGCGCCCAGACGACGTTGACCCCCCCCGCGACCGCGGGCAAGATCCGAAAATCCGATCGCTTCCTCGATGTCTTGGCGGCCTCCGAGAGGGTCGTCTTCCTCTCCCACGTCCAGCCCGACCCCGACAGCCTCGGGAGTATGCTCGGCTTGGCCCACCTCGTTCGGCACCGCTCCGGCAAGCCCTGCGTGTTGACCCAAGACGGCTTGGTGAGCCGGTGCGAAAATCGGGCTTTGGTCGATTTGATCCCCATCGAACTGGTGCCGTTGGAGCGTTTGCAGAAACGGCCCGGCGATGCGTTCGTGATGGTCGATAGTCAACCCGGCACCGGCCGGCACACGACCGACCATGGCCGAGCGATGGCCGCGGTCATCGACCACCATGTGACGCCGGGGAATCTGGACGGCGTCGGCTACGCCGATATCCGGCCCGATTTCGGCGCGACTTGCACCATCGTGACCCGCTATCTCACCGAGCAAGCGGCCCCGATCCCCGCCCCGCTGGCCACCGCGCTCTACTACGGCATCGAAACGGAACTCTCCGGGTACCCCCGCGAGGCTACCCCGGCCGACGACGAAGCGCTCAACCTCCTCTTCCCCTTGTCGAACAAGGATCTCCTCGCTCAGATCCGCAACGCGCAACTGCCCCAGAGCCATTTCGAATGCTTGGGGCTCGCCCTGCAAAACGCGGTCGTCTGCGACCGATTCTTGTTCACGTGGATCGACCCGCTCCGCCAGCCCGAGCAGGCGGCCGAGATCGTCGATTCCTTGGTCCGCTACGAAGGGGCCGAGTGGGCCGCGTGCGCCGGGGTCTACGGGGAGAAAGTGATCCTCTCGGTTCGCTCCGCGAAAGCGAATGCCCGCGCCGGCGAGTTGCTGAGGCAAGTCGTGGTGGGCCTCGGGAATGCCGGCGGTCACGAACGCCGGGCCGGCGGCTGCGTCGCCGTCACCGACCGCAGCCCGGCCGGTTTGAACGCGCTCCGCGCGGAGTTATTCCGCCGCTTCCAACAAGTGTTCGGGTTGCGAGAAACCGAGATCCGCAAGTTGGCGCCCGCCGTCACGGCTTGACCAATCGAACGACCGATCCGCCGTGCGTCTCCGCGATCGTTCGAATCGCGGATTCGTCCGCGCCCTCCGCCAGCACGACGGTCACGTGGCTCAGCACCGACAATTTTGCCTGGTACCGGCCGTGGTAAGGCTCCGCAGTTTTCGCCCCCGCGCGCTTCAACTCGGCCAAGATCGCATCCGGTGACACCGCGGTGACAGCGAACGGCGGATGCCAGACGATCCATTCGGCCGGGCCGGTTTCCGCGATCCGATAGACCTCGCGGTGGTACGAGTACTCATCGCCGCTTTTCGACACGCGGATCAACGCCACCGGGCCACTCGGCGGGAACGGGGTTTCGACCGGTTGCCAATCGCCGGGGTAATGGAGGTCGAGCGATTTCATCACGCCGCGTTCGAGGATCACCCGGCCGGGGATGCCATCGGGGGGCGCTTCGGAGAAAGTCCGGGTGAAGGCCGCGAAATTCGGATCGGGGTTCGCCGGCGGTTCGATCCGTTCCAGTGCGGCGACCGCGGCGGTGACGAGCACCAGCGC
>JANOSQ010000448.1:0-3285 GCA_031415915.1 Fimbriiglobus sp.
CCGCGCCCCTTGCGTTTGGAGAGGCGGTCGCCTTTCATCCGCCCCGCGCGGATCTTGCGCGAGACGAGTTCGAGCGTTTCCAATCGCCGGAGGAACTCCGGCGCCAAGAGCGGGCCATCGACGGGGAGCGGCGGAGCCGGGGCGGGAATTGCCATGCGGTGTAGTGTAGGGAACTCCGCGTCACCACCGCACGGTGAGATCCTTGCCGCGGGCTTCTTCGATAGCGTCGATCCCTTTGCGGGTGACGTTCGTCTGGTTCAATTTGAGGAGTCGGAGCTTCTCCAGCGACTTCAGCGATGTCACGCCGGCGTCGCCGAACTTGGTCCGCGACAGATTCAATTCTTCGAGCTTCTTCAAGCCGACGAGGACGGTCGCCGATTTGTCGGTGATCGTGCAATCGGAAACGTCGAGCACCCGGAGGTTCACCAGCTTCTTGAACTGCGCGAACGTGATATCGGTGAGTTTCGATTCGCCGATGAACAGCACGCTGAGCGAGCGAAGGGTGCCGAGGGCCGCGGCTTCCTTGTCCCGGAGCGGACACTTGCCCAAGACGAGGTTTTGTAGATCGGGGAGTTCTTTCAGGCAGGCGAAACCGGCTTGGGTGCATTTGCCGGCGTCGACGATTTCGAGCGAACCGACGCTCGGCATCTTGCAGAGTTGGCGCAAGGTGGAATCGTCGGCGACGGGCAACTTGACCGCGACGCGGGCGATTTCGTCGAGCTTGTCGTCCACTTTCGCGGAGCCGCCGAGTTCGACCGCGAGTGCGATGGCATCCCGTTCGAACTCATCCGCCCGTGCGGCGGTCGTCAGCAAGATCGCGGCGAGCGTCGCCCAAGTCATCCGGAGCATCGTCGTTCCCCGCATCGGTGTCGACGAAAGCCTACGACAGACTAGACACCGCTGCGGCCGAAAAAGTTTCGACCGGCGACCCGGCCGATACCAACCCGTTACGAGCCGGTGGCCAGCGCCAACGCCACTTGGCACCCGGCGTCGAATTCGACGAGGTCGACCCATTCTTTGATGGTGTGGATGTCGTTCTGGCCGGCGCCGAAGGTGACCGTGGGGATGCTGTGCTTGATCATCCAGTTGGCGTCCAGCCCGCCGTTGGCGACTCTGATGTTCGGCGTGCGGCCGATGGCTTGCACGGCCCGACTCGCGCGGCCGACGACCGGGGCTTTCTCGGGGATGCGGAACGGGAAGTAGTCGGTGCGGGATTCGAACTTCAATTTGCCCGGCTTCCCCTCGTGATCGACGACCTTCTTCAACGCCGCGGTGAAGGCGTCCTTGTAAGCGTTGGTGATCTGCTTGAAGAAACGGGCATCGTGGCTGCGGCTCTCGCCCTTCACCAGCACGTAATCGGTGACGACGTTGGTGGCGTCGCCGGCGGGCCGGTCGTTCTTGCCGCCGACGGGGCCGATGTTGCTCGAACCCTCTTTGTCGCCCTTGACGACCTTGCCCCACCAGCCGTTGGCTTGGACGTCGATCATGGCGTGGGCGAGGATCATCATGGCCGAGACGCCGCGCTCGGGGGCGACCCCGGCGTGGGAAGCGCGGCCGAACAGCTCGGCTTCCCAGCGGTCGGCCCCCACGGCGCCGACGATGACATCCGAAGCGCTGCGGGCGTCGAAGTTGAAGCCCATCGACACATCGTCGAATTCGCTCGGATTGAGGTGCCGGGCGCCGAAGAGTCCCGATTCCTCGCGCACCGTGAAGAGCAGGGTGATCGGGGGGTGCGGCAACTTCTGCTGAATGAGTTCGGCCGCGAGGGTGACGAGGACGGCGCAGCCGGTGCGGTTATCGCCACCCAGTGCGGTCTCCGCTTCGTTGACGATTTTCCGCCCTTTGCGGACGGGCTTGGCGCCGGCGCAGAGCGGCACCGTATCGAGGTGGGTCATGTACAACTGGCGCGGGGCATTCGCCAAAGCTCCGTAGCCGGGCAGATTTACGACGAGGTTGCCCGTCTGCGTCGGCATCGGGATGCGCGTGTTCGCATCGTCGTGTCGGATCGACTTCGGCGGAACCCCGACCGCCTTCAAGCTCTCGCCGATTTCTTTGGCGATCTTCCCCTCTTCGCCCGTGATTCCGGGCACGGCGAGGAACCGCAGCAGCCGGTCGGTGGCCGCTTGGGTGTCGATCTTCAACATCGGTGAACTCGCAGCGGAATACGGTGGGCTGCACTTAAGATACGCAAAAGTGGGCGAATTCCGCGAAATGGACGAATTGCAGCGCGCGGCCGTCACTTGTGAAGCCTTTGCACTTGTCTTACTCTGCTGACTATCCGCTGCTTTCCGCGTCGCGTCGGGCTGGGAGGATCACCGCCATGACCGATGAAGCCTTGTTCGAACTGGCCCTGAAAACCCCCGAGGCCGCGCGCGGGGAGTTGCTCGACCGCGAATGCGCCGGGAACGCCGAGCTGCGCGCCCGGTTTGAAGCGCTGATTGCGGCGGATGCCACCGTGGGGCCGGCGCCGACGGCCACAGCCCCGACGACCCCGGATGAGCAAGGGGTGATCCTGGCCGGCAAGTACCGCCTCACCGAGCGCATCGGCGCGGGCGGCATGGGCAGCGTCTGGATGGCCCACCAATCCGAGCCGGTCAAGCGCAGAGTCGCCGTCAAGCTCATCAAGGCGGGCATGGACTCGAAACAAGTCCTGGCGCGGTTCGAGGCGGAGCGGCAGGCGCTGGCGGTGATGGACCACCCGAACATCGCCAAGGTGCTCGACGGCGGGCTGACCCCGGACGGCCGCCCGTTCTTCGTCATGGAATTGGTGAAGGGGGTGCCGATCACGGAGTACTGCGACGCCCGCAAGCTGACGCCGAAGGAGCGGCTGGAACTATTCGTGCCGGTTTGCCAAGCGATCCAGCACGCCCACCAGAAGGGCATCATCCACCGCGACATCAAGCCGTCGAACGTGCTGGTCGCCCTGTACGACGACAAGCCGGTGCCGAAGGTGATCGACTTCGGCATCGCCAAGGCGACCGGCGGCACGCTCACCGAACAGACCATCGAAACGGCGTTCGGCGGGGTGGTCGGCACGCCGCAATACATGTCCCCGGAGCAGGCCAGCCTGAACAACCTCGACATCGACACGCGCTCGGACGTGTACTCGCTCGGCGTGCTGCTGTACGAGTTGCTCACCGGCTCACCGCCGTTCGCCCGGAAGGAGTTGCAGAAGGCGGGGCTGCTGGAAATGTTACGGGTGGTGCGAGAGGAGGAACCGCCGCGACCGAGCAACAAGCTCAGTACGGCCGATGCCTTGCCGAGCCTGTCGGCGAACCGCGGCAC
>JANOSQ010000449.1:0-5421 GCA_031415915.1 Fimbriiglobus sp.
GCCACAAATGGATCGGTAGCCCCGGCAACGCCGCCATCGACAAAGCGATCGCCGACTTGGTGCAAGAAGCGGAGAAGGCCGGGAAGTGACGACCGCCATGTTCACCGATGCCAGCCTCGAACTCGCTTGGCCTTTCCCCGGTTGGCCGAGCGCGCTGCGGTACGGATTGGTCTTCGCCATCCCCATCGCCGTGGGGGCGCTACTTTTCCGGCTGTCCCGATTCGAGATGCAATTGGTCTCGCGCCGGGTGGCGGTCGGGTTAATCGCGCTGCGAGTCGCCACCATCGCGGCGGTGTTGTTCACGCTCTTCTTCGAGCCGAGCATTTCGAGAACACGGCGCGAAGATGTGCCCGGTCGCATCTTGATCGCGGTCGATACCTCCGACAGCATGCGTGTGACCGACCCCCAGCGTCCGCTCGCCGAAAAGCTCGCGCTCGCCAAGCGATTGCAACTCACCCACGACATCAGCAGTGCGCGCGAAGTGGACGATTGGATCGCCGAGGCCGGCGCGGGGAGCACGCCCACGTTTGCCGATACTCCCGATGGGCGTGCGCGACGGACGCGCTTCGAGGCCATCGGGAAGCGCATGGACGAATCGACGCGGTTGGCGTTCGCCGAGCGGGTGCTCGGGCCGGACGGGCTCTCGCTGCATGATCGACTGAAGTCGAAGCACTCGATCGATCTCGTCGGCGTCGATCAGACGCTAACCGGTCTGCCGGACGATCCCGTCCGTCGCGCTGGAGTCCTTGATGTGAACCGCCCGTACTCCCAACCTTCGCAGCTCACCGATTTGAAATTGCCATTGGCCCGCGCGGGTGAAACCGCCGAAGGCCGAGCCAAGCTACTGGGCGTGATCCTCCTCACCGACGGCCGGCACAATTTGGGCGAATCCCCGCAGAGGCGGGCGAGCGAGCTGGCCACACGTGGGGTGCCGATCTTCCCCGTGGTGATGGCTCCCCTCAAACCGGTCCCGGACGTGTCGATCGTCTCGGCGAAGGCCCAAGCCTCCACCGTGTTCAAAGGGAGCACCGTCCCCATCGAAGTCGGCGTGCGCGTCACCGGCTGGCCGGCCGGCCCCATCACCGTGAAGCTCGACCTCCCGCCGGGGGAAAAAGGGGAAGTGCGGCCGCCCATCGTCGAAACGATCCAGCACGCGGGCACCGATGAGACGTATCCCGTGGTGCTGCGGGCGAAGATGGACGCGGCCGGGCCGCAGCTGTTGAAGGTCACCGCGGAATCGAAAGCGAAGGAGGATCGCTTCCCCGCGAACAACGGCCGGACCGCCCGGGTGAACGTCGTCAAGGATCGGGCCCGCGTGCTGCTCATCGACGGGGAGGCCCGTTGGGAGTTCCACTACCTCCACACCTGCCTCGGCCGCGATGAAAACATGGAAGTCCGCAGCGTCGTCTTCCGCCAGCCCCGCGTCACCCGTTCGACCGACGACGACCTCCGCAAGTTCGGCATCCCGGCCCGCACCATGCCCGAGGAACCGGACGGCCTCACCGGCTACGATTGCATCATCGTCGGGGATGTCGAACCCGAGCAATTCGGTTCCGCCGAGCGGAGTCGGCTGGAAAAATACGTCGCGGAAGCGGGGGGTACCGTCGTCTTCCTCGCGGGGAAACGCTCGATGCCGTTGGCGCTGATCGCCTCCGAGAGCGAGCCGATCCGCAAGTTGCTGCCGATCAAGAACCCGAAAGTGCTCGATCCGAAATCCGGGTTCCAACTGTCGCTGACAGCCGATGGTCAGCGGAGTTGGTTCCTGCAAATGGGCGACACGGGAACCGAAAGCTCGGCGCAGTGGGCCCGCTTCCCCCCGCATTATTGGGGCGTGACCGGCGACGCCAAAGACGGGGCCGAGGTCCTGGCGACGGCCGCGGGAGAACCGATCCTCGTCCGCCAGAACTACGGCTTCGGCCGCACGCTCTTCGTCGGCATCGATTCGACGTGGCGCTGGCGCTACAAAGCCGGCGACACCTTCCACCACCGCTTCTGGGGGCAGGTCGCGCAGTGGGCCGCCTCGGATCGATTGCTGCCCACCTCCAACGCCGCCGGCACGATCCGCTTCGGTACCCGCGAGCCGACGTTCCGACCGGGGCAGGATGTGGAAGTCATCGTCCGCGCCACGGAGGACGCGAAGAAACTGGGCACCGGCTCGCTCCGCGGCGCCCGCGTCGTCAAGCTCCCGTCGAAGCCGGGGGAACCGGAGCGCACAGTGGGCTTGATCCCGTTCGCGCAGATCGACGCCCGGCCGCGGGACATGACCGCGACCGCCAAGGACTTGCCGCCGGGGAAATACGCCGTCGAACTCGACATCCCGGAGTGGGCCGATCAACTGCAAGGCCCCGTCGGCCCCGATGGCCGGGTAGCGAAGCTCCGTTCGCCTTTCGAAGTGCTGCCCGGCGATCAAGAGGAACTGCTCGACCTCTCCGCGAACTACCCGTTGCTCGAAGAACTGGCGACCGCGACCGGCGGCCAGGTCTACACGCCCGAGACGCTCGACCAACTCATCGAACGGCTCTCGGCGGAGACCGCGACGGTGGAGCACCGCACCGCCCGCCCATTCCGCCAATCGTGGTGGATGCTCGGGTTGATTCTGGGTCTGCTGACACTCGAGTGGGGCGTGCGGAAGTGGAACGGCTTGGCGTGAGTTTCGAGGGGAAAATGATTCCAGCGCAGATCACCCCACCCCCGCGTGGAATCATTTCAAACTCTTGGTAGAACCAATGCGCCGCAACGACTTGCGTCCGGAATTGACGCCTCCGGAGCCGGCTGAAACCATTTTTGGCGCTGTACTTCGGGCTGCTGCTATCGGTGGAGTGAGAACTGCGGAAGTAGAACGGGCTGGCGGAATCAATGTGAAACTTCAAAGCATTATTCAACTTGCTGAGCAGAACGTATGAGTTGGTCGAGGAAATCACGTTCTCGACCCTGCAACTGCTCTCTGGCAATGGCGAATGCATCAAGAACTTGGCGTTCCGCACCACCAAAGAATCTTGTCATCAAATTAGGATCGATCCGATGCACTTCGGTGCCGGGGAAAGAGTCACGCTGGCTGATAGCAATGAGAGCGCCGATTTCACGGGATACTTTAACCACGTCGCTTTGCAATGCCTGCAGTAGAATTTGCCCAAGCCAACTCCAATGTTCTACTCCGCGCAGTTCCGATGGCATATTGTCATTGTCAGGCGGAAATACGAGCTGATAAATCGAGTAGACATACCGTGGATGCAGCAGTCGAAGCAATTCAGATCCAGTAGTGAGTTGCGATATCGCACGCTGATGGATGTGCCTACGGACATGACCTCGGCCTTCGTCTCGAACAATTCCATTTACGGGTGACGCCAAGAAATAGTACAGGTCGTTGACGAGATTGAGACTGGATGACATTGCCAATGTAATCTGCTGCTCTAGCCAATCTCGAGATGCATCGTCTTTGGCAACGTTACGGTTTGCCACTCGCCAAAGTGCAGCAAAAGCAGTTTCAGGAAAGAAACCGGATGGAAAGTCCTGCTTGTCCGTAGGAAGACGAACTCCAGAATTGGTTCGGAAGTGAGAAAGCACATGGGAAGCTAGGCGCAGTATCATTGACCGATCGCGATCAAACCAGCGCATTGCAAAGTTTTCCCACACTCCGGCGTAGTCATCATCTGAGCAAAGCCTGTCGACTAACGGGGCGTCCTCGGCTTGCGTATTTATCCATTCGGCAATGTCACAGAATACGAGTTGATCCCTTGTGTGTGAAGGATCAACTTCTTCGTTTACGACTCGTAGGAAATAGCGACGGCTTGCAATTCCTTGTGGCCGAGGGCGTTCGCTGCCATGTCGCTGAGCCAAATACACAGCCGACGCTGGCAAGACAAACAATAGCAAAGTCATAGCAGATGGTTCGTCCCATTCTACATTGCTGCTAATTCTTGTCCATTCCGCGCGGAGTCTACCGCTGATCGCCTCGAGTTGGTCCCGCTCAGATTGCCATTCTCGTGGATTGTCGTGAAGTCGATCCCAATTCCTGAGAATGAAATCGAATGCTTCCGGAGCTCCGTGACGGAGAATATTTACTGCGAGAAGATGATCGAAGTCGATTTCGCCAAAGAGATGTTGCCATGCCAAGTATGTACGCCGGAGAGCGTGCTTCAGCGCACGTGGTGTTCGCAGCAAGCCCGCAACCGCATCGGGAATTGTGACAACATCGAATCTCGAAAGGAGCATCGTCCTTGCGTCATCCCAAGGATTCTCATCTGCAGGTGTAACCGATATGAGTTGGAAGGCTCCCAAACACCGCGTCCGGATCGCATGAATAATGTCCGACACCCTGTCTTCCGGAATTGCCTGAAGTACCTCTATGTGCTCGCAGAGTTTTGCAAAATCGATGTCACCCCGTGTTCCGTGTCCAGAAGCAAGAACAAACGATATTCGCTTGTTTTCTCGAAGCCGTTGCAGCAATGCGAGTACTTCCTGCCGATCGAAGCGGGTATTCGTATTTCGATCCAAGTCTTCGATGATAATCACCAGGCGCGCGTTCAGGCTTTCTAGAGTTCTGTTAAGGTGGCGGAACTGCTCCGATGGGTCTGATGTTCCAAAGACAAGATCAGCCAAAGATCTAACCCAATCGCCCCCGGCCGCAAACGTGTTGCGGTAAGCTTCCGGAAGCGAGCGCATCGAAAAGGTGTCGACTTCCCGCCCCACAGCCTCCATTGCCCGAACTAAAATCTGTTGATTGGCAGATGCTGAATCCTCAAAGCCCCAACAGCTCTGCTCAGCAAACCACAATTGCACCCCAGATGAATTGCAGGTGTTCTTGACGTCGTCTTTCAGCCATTTCACGATGCTCGATTTGCCGCTTCCATACGGCCCGATAAGGCCAACCGTACCGCCCTTTGTTACGAGAAACTCTGCCAGTCTTGTCGCAAGGCGACGATTACCAATGAAGTCCTCATCACTTGGCTGTTCCGTTCGCAACCATCGCTCTAGCACCGACCAATCGCGCATCATCATATCGAATGAGGGTGAGAGACCCTGATTTGGGGATTGTATAAAAGCCTCTGTCTCCGGAGTTTCGTGAAACAGGCGATACGTAGCGGCTAATAGGACGGCCCCGCCTCCATAGAGTGTCCATTCCCATACTCTCGATTCAAAATCGATTGGCCCTACACCCCAGACCAGATCGATAACACAAAGCAATCCAATGGCAAGAATCCATGCGAGCCATATTGGGGGAAAACGTAGGAGCACACCACGGTTCAGATGTTTCATCCGTGGCGAGTGAAGTTGAAAGAGCACCAAAGCCAACCCACAACTGATAACGAAAGTTGCCACCACGCGTTGCCAGTTGGGTGCCCCGATAAAGTACTCGTGGATTCCGGCAGGATTGCGACGAAAGACAGGCAGCAGCAAACCACTAAGGCGAGCGGCAGCACT
>JANOSQ010000450.1:0-2001 GCA_031415915.1 Fimbriiglobus sp.
TTACGCCGTGCCGCTCGCCGTTGCGAACTCATTCGTCTTTGAACGCCCGATCCAGAATCCAACTTCGGTACTCGGCATCCATGACCACCCGGTAAACTGCAGGTTCGTGGTACTTGCGATAGCTCGATTTGCGTTGATGGCCGCACTCGGCGATACACGCTTCGTGCCAGCTCGACAATAAGTCCGGCGAGAACTTGAAATCCGCCGCCGGATCGAATCGAACCAACAGCGGTATATTCAGATCTGTTTCGCCGCGGAAGTTTTTTCCGAATGCTGCATAACCGACTGCACCGGGGCGTGTTGCAAGAGTCGATTCGAGGTGACGCGGAAGAATCAACTCGACGAATTGGACGCCTGGTTGCTGGGTGGCTGCTCCTCGGAACGCTGTGAGGACATATCGGCTGTTGATCGAGATCGGCAGGATCATATCCGTGGGCAATGTCATGGCGAGACGCGGGTCGTCATTGCCCAAGCCGGTTGCCTCCAGGAGGCTCTTCGCCAAGTCGAGCCAGCTCTCCATCCATTGGCGATTCGGCGCCATACGGAGACGATCGATCAGGCGCTCCTCCGCATCCGAAGCGGCGATTTCGTTTTGGGGCTTCTGCCCGCCAAAAATTGCATGGACGCCCGCATGGGCGTTCGGCAACACAAAGCTCCCCGTGCCGACCATCGGTTCGGGCAAACCGGCGGCGCAAGCTCGGAGATCGTTCAGGTTGACGGAAGCGGTTTCACTCCATAATAGGTCAAACCAAGCTTTCAATTCTTCGACGTGCTCCCCTCCCTCAAAACGCACAGACATTTCGACTCGACCTGTGATCCCCTTCTCGGTGAAGTTCGCGGAGCCGACCAAAGCCTCGTTGCCGGCGATGAGCACTTTCGCATGAAGGTCTTGGCAATGATGAATTTGACCGTTGTGTTCGATGATGAAATCAACGATCTTGGCACGCGATTCCACGGAGTGCGAAGCCAACCACTCGCTTATATCCGTCACGAGTTTCCAACGGTCCGCAGCTTCGATGATTCGATGGAGACAGCGCAGTCCCAAATAGGGGCAAACGATGCTCACATCGTGGCCACCGACCATTTCCACAATGGCGGCATCGAACGGCGATACGCCATTTTGTGAGGACTCCGGAGTGTGATAGATCAACTTCGGTTCCAAGATTGAGCCCCTACCTGAAAAGATCCATCTGCGGCTTTTGCAAGTCGATGACGGTATCTCCCAACGTCCTCACTTCGCCTGTTTCGAGCAGCGGTGTCACTACAGCGCATCGACGAATTCATTCACCGTAATTCCCGCCATGCGTATCAAGCTCCGAAGCGTTCCGCGAGCCACTACTTTATGATTGGGAATGGAGAGGCTTACCGCGGATCCCTCTCGCACCATGATGATGTGGTTGCCGGTTCGGACCACGACCCAGCCGAGCGCCTCGAATGCCCGGACGACTTCGCGGGCGCTCAGGCCCGGGAGTTGGCTCGCCATTACGCCACCACCTCGATTTGCCGAGTTTCGATCGTCAACGACATTCCCCGTTCGGCGCGGACTTCCAAGCACGCGCGGATGGCGTCCCCGACGTTCGACAGCGCTTCCTCCTCGGTTGCACCTTGGCTGACGCAGCCGGGAATGGCCGGGCATTCGACGACCCAGACGCCGTCTTCATCCCGCTCCAAGCTCACTAGAAACTTCATGGCTGTCTCCTTCCCATTCCGAGTCAGGTGTGAATTCTACCCCACCACCCCTCACCAATCCAGATCCCTCAGCGGGGGCAACTCCCCGCGGTCGCGGTATTTGTCGTCCTCGTTGGGGAGGCGGTAGGTCCACGGATCATTGCTCGTCCCTTGGCCTTGGCGGCGGATTCGCTTGCCCTCGAACGCCAGCGCCAGCCAGGCGTAGAGCGTCGGTTTGCTCGGCTTCTCCACGTCGTCCGGCCATTGCTCCAGGATTTCCTTCGCGCTGATCGCCGACTTCCGCCCTTCCAAGATGCCGTGAACCGTGTGCCA
>JANOSQ010000451.1:0-2089 GCA_031415915.1 Fimbriiglobus sp.
AGACAACCTCAAGGTTGAACTCCAACAAAGACCATTCGCTCGACTCGGAGCCAACTTCGGCTTGCCGGGGCGGTTTGCGCATGTTATGGCGGTGCCCATCGACGGGGCGACTTCGGCAAGCCCCGCCCCCGACCCCCGAGAAAGGTAGGCCATCGGATGGCGATTCGCATCATTCTCCGCACCGGCGGCCTCGCGGCGCTCTTCGCAACCGGCGCCGATCGGGCCGACGAACCGGGCTACCAGTATCCGAAACCGACCGGCGATATCACGCCGGTAGTCGCGACGGTGAAAACGGCCGCGGCGCCGCTCAACGGCGAGCAAGCCTTCCCGAAAATGATCGCCGACGCCAAGACGGCTTACGGTAAGACGCGCGATTACTCCGGTCACATCGTGCGCCAAGAACGCATCGGCGGGGAATTGCTCGCGGAGCAATCGGGCGAAATCCGCGTCCGCGTCGAGCCGTTCTGCGTCCACGTGAAGATGCTGCTGCCGAAAGCGGCCAGCGGCTGGGAAGCCACGTTCATCACGGCCGGCGCCGGCGCCAAGGAAGATCGCTTCCGCTTCCGGCCCGCCGGGGTCGCCGGCGCCAACGGCTTGCAACTCATGAAAGCGACCGACGCCAAGGCGCTCGAAAGCCAGCGCCACCCGATCACCGACACCGGCATCGGGGCGATCCTGAAGCGGGTCGAGAAGATCGTAGCCGTCGAGAAGCAGGCGAAGAACCCGGTGCAGATCCTCGCGGCGGAGTACACCTTCCAGAAGCGGGCGGTCGTGCGGTACGAAATCTTCTGCGAGCGGCCGCACCAACTGAGGTACGCCCACCGCGTCGTGGTGTTCGTCGATTCGGAAACGAAGTTGCCCGTCCGGTTCGAAGCCTACGACGCCCCGAAACCGGGGGACGCCACCGGCGACTTACTGGAATGCGTGAGCTTCGTGAACCTCAAGTTCAACAGCGGCTTGGGCGAAAGCACCTTCGATAAGTGAGCCGAGTACGGGGACAATCCGAGACCCGCGCGAACCGACGGCGAATCGCGTGGGCCTTTTCGTTCGGTTCGCCTCACTTCGCCTTCGGCACGAACTTCTCAATTCGATAGTCCTTGCCGTCTTCGACCAGCCAGCGTTTGAACTCGGCGAGCCACAGGGCTTTCAAATCGTCTCCGGGTTTGGGTCGGATCTTGGCGAACTTCGGATGATTCGCAATTCCCAAGTTGACGAACGCTGTGCTCGCCTCGCCGTCGGGCTGAGTCCAGTCGGCCCCGGCGAGGATCTTCAAGATCGCTTGCGATTCTTCGAGGGGGATCGGTTCGCTCGCACTCGCGCGGCCGAAGGGTTGGGTTCGGTACTGCACGACGAGCAGGCCGGCCGCGAAGAGCCGATCTTCGGCCTTCGCCGACTTCAGCGCTTTCGCGGAGTCATCGAAGACCACCGCGGCCCGTTTCAACATCTCCACCGTCGCTTTGTTGCCTTCGGTTACGTCGAGTGGCGGGGCCAGCGGGGGGAACACGTAAAAGTTCGCCTCGTGGTGCTTGTTCAGAAACAGGCAGACGTCCTGCCCATCCTTGAGCACCGGGAACTTGTAACTGCCCCCCGTGCCGGAGGAGCCGGGATAGAAGCCGACTTTCAAATGCGTGACGCCCTTCGCCCCGCGGATGTTCGTCTCCACCTTCACGGTGGCGATGGTGTACTTTGTCTTCTCCTTGACGCCGGGATAGCTGGACGCTTCCACGGTGTCACGATCGAGCGACGACACTTTGCCGATGACCGACACCGGCGAGGAGACGACCCGCAGGAGCGGGGTCTGATCGGGCATCCGATCCGCCCGGGCGATTGCGGCGACGAGAACTATCGCGATGCCGGCGGTGAGAAGTCGACGCATGGCGAACTCCGGAGTCAACATCGGCCGGGCCACACATCGGGCGGCGCAGTTCGACATCCCGTGGGATTCTATCCACCGGGAGTCACTGCATTCTCACCGCTCGAAGCCGCGACTGCAAGGTTATGCTCCGGACGAGCCGGACGCGTCAGCGACGGACCAATTCCCTTTCGTCGCGCACCGCTCTCCCACGGAACGGTCCGTCGCTGACGCGTC
>JANOSQ010000452.1:0-3396 GCA_031415915.1 Fimbriiglobus sp.
CAGGACGGCAGGACGGAATTCAAATCGAGCTGGAACTACGTCAACCCGTACAAGATGGCGATGGTCGTGCCGAACCCGGCCGTGGCCAAGGCGAATCTCGAAGAGAAGTACAAGCTCGAGCCGTTCATCGTCAAAATCAACTCGGATGTGCCGAACAGTTTGTTGAAGGCCAAGAAGCCTTGGACGCTGATCGTGCGGAATTTCAGCTCGCCGATGAAGATGGCCGGGAAGAACGACGGCGGCAACGTCTTCGACAGTATCAGGAATTTCGGAAAGAAGCGATTTCTCGACGTGACGGCGGAAGAGGCCGAGCAGCTCGCTGCGGCATTGCGTCACCCGAAGATGAAGCCGCAATCGTTCGAAGCATTCGTGCTACACCACCGCACCGGCAGCATCGTGACCGTCGGCCAGTTCGACGGCCCGGACGATCCCGAATTGTTGAAGATTCAACACACCCTGAAGGGCATCACGTTCAAGATGATGAAAAGCGAAACCGAAGCGGTGATCGGCAAGGACGGCCGGCCCGACGAACTGCGGATGTTCGACAGCGTCTCGCCGTTCCCCGTGCCGAAATACTGAGTCGCGCGCAAACTTTCGGGAAGTTGGGTCGTTGGAACAGTGGGCCGTGCGCAGGGGCGCGCGGCCGGTTCCATCGGCTCACCCGGAGACGCATCGATGCGAAAACACCTTTTGCTCGCCGCCGCACTTCTATTCTCGACTGGCATCGCCGTTCGAGCCGAGGAAAAGAAACCTGTGGGAAGCGTGAAGCCGGCCGGGGCGCCGTTGGCATTCACGATCACGGGCGTTGCCAAGTACACCCTCGACCTCGGCGGCAAAACGCCCGAGGAGTACGCCAAGATGATCGAAGCGGCCAAGGAGAAAGGCGGCCGGATGCCGGCGCCTCCGAAGGTCGAACTGAAACTCGTGGTGAAGAACACGTCCGACAAAGCCATCAAGATTTACAAAGGCGGCGACCCGGTCGTGCTCGACCTCGAATTGAAAGGGAAGGGGGCCATCAGCGTCGCCCCGAATCTCGCCTTCACGCAGGAATTCCGCATGCCCGTGGAAGTGGAAATCGCCGCGGGCAAGAGCCTCGAATTCCCCCTGATGGCTTTGACCAGCGGCTTCCGCGGCGCCTCGAAGTTCACCTACTGGACGGCCGCCGGGGACTACGAACTCGTGGCCAATTGGAAAACCGGCGTCAACCCGGCGCCGAAAGGCGCGGATGAAAACGATGGCTTCGGCACGGTCACAGTGACGAGTGCCCCCTTCAAAATCGCCGTGGTCGAGAAGAAGTAATCGTCCGATTCGGCCGCGCCGCGGGAACGAACTGCGTAACTTCGGCGCGTTTTGGCTTTGCCAACCCCCCACTTCTCGCGTTACAGTGATAGCGTCCAAACAATCCGGCTCGTGGCCCCCGCGTTCGCGGCGGCCCGGAGGCATCCATGGCCAACATCAAATTCAAACTCGACTGCCCGAAGTGCGAGTCGGAAATCGTCATCCGCAGCTCGGCGCAGATCGGCCAAAAAACCGAGTGCCCGAAGTGCAAATACCGCTTCACCGTGCCCGACGTCGATGAAGACGAGGACGACGGCGACGAAGCCCCGCGCGGCAAAGCCGCGAAGAAGGGCGGCAGCAAGGTGCTGATCGGCGTCGTGCTCGGCGTACTCGCGCTCGGCGGCTTGGCGCTCGGCGCCGTGCTCGTCCTCGGTGGCGAGTCGAAGAAGCCAGCGACCCCGCCGGTGGCGAACAACAACAATACCACGACTCCGCCCGCGGGTACCGGCACGGGAGCAGAAGTCCCCGCGCCGGAGACGCCCGGCCCCGAGACGGAAGTCCCGGCCGTCGGCTCGAAGCCCTTCAAGAAGCCGCGGCCGAGCGGACTGAAGGAGATCACGAATCTCCTTCCGGGCGACGCCGTCAGCGTCTGGCACCTGAATATGGACGAACTCTCGAAGACGCCGATGTACACCTCGGTCTTCGACACCCCCACGAAAGCGCTCTTCCTGACCTCGATGACCTTCGATGCCTCGGAGGTCGCGGAAATCCTCCACTGCTACGTCGGAGCCGACAAAGACGCCTTCGCCATCATCCGCACGAAGGCCGCGCTCGACCCCGATGAAATGTTGAAGCGGTTGAACCTCGAAAGCCCGAAGAACAATACGGTGAAGGGCCGCGAGTTCTTCCTGCTCAAATCGAACGCGTTCCTCACGGCGATCAGCAAGTCGCTGTCGCTCGGCGCGATTCTGGGCACCGACGGGAAATCGGCCAAGGTCAAACCGGCCAAGCCGGGCGACGTGCGGCCGCTCGCCTTTAGCATCTACGATTCCCAAACCATCATCCTCGCCGATCCATTCCTGATGGAACGGTTCCTCAACGATCTGAAAGCCGACGGCCTGCCGCCGTTCAAGTCGGAACTCACCCAGCCGGAGCCGGCTGCGCCCGTGGAAACGGCACCCATGGGTGGCCCGATGTATCCCGGAGGTGGGCCGATGGGCCCGATGGGCGGCTTCCCGATGGGCCCGCCCAAGGGCGGCGGTGCCCGCGCCCCCCGATCCGGCGATTCCCCCGAAGACGCCCAGTTGAAGCCGTTGCCCGCCCCACCGTCGCCGGCAGGCCCGACGCCGGGCGCCCCGATGCCGAATCCGGGCAACCCGATGAATCCCGGTGGCCCGATGTATCCCGGCGCCCCCGGTGGTACTCCCACGGCCCCGGCTCGGAAGAGCTTCACGTCGAACCCGTATTTCCGAACGGTCGAGCCCGA
Organism: Fimbriiglobus sp.; assembly: GCA_031415915.1. Classification (GTDB taxonomy): domain Bacteria; phylum Planctomycetota; class Planctomycetia; order Gemmatales; family Gemmataceae; genus JALHQU01. The sequence goes on from JANOSQ010000452.1 coordinate 2,765, forward strand.
CCTCAAGAAGGCGCTCAATACCCTCGAAGACGAGGACAAAGAAACCCCGGCCGCAGTCTACGTCCAGCGGGTCGACCAGCGCACGCTCGGCGAACTCGACTTGAAAGCCCTCGGTTTGCCGTCGGTCGCCGATACGGTGCTGGTGAACTGGTTGCAGCAGGTCAAAATCATCGGATTCTCCCTCACCAATATGGGCAAGTCGAAAGGCGTCGCCACGGGGTATTTCGAGTACCTGACCGACGACGACGCCAAGAAATCGGTGGACGAGCACATCCTCACGGTGCTCAACGCGCTCAAACTGCTCTACACGTTGCAAACGCTCGAAAACGTGACCATCAACGACTTCACCAAGGGTGGCCAAGGTGGGCAACCCGGCGGGGGCAACCCGATGTTCCCCGGCGGCGGTGGTGGCAACCCGATGTACCCCGGCGCTGGCGGTGGCAATCCCATGTTCCCCTGGCGGCGGCAACCCGATGGTGCCGGGCGCGCCCGGTGCGGGCGGCAACATCAAAGAGCCGGAATCATCCGCGCCGCTGCAACGCGGTGCCGGACGCGGGGAAGACGCCCAGCTGAAGCCGTTGGCTCCCCCCGGCGGTGGGATCACCCCGCCCGGAGTGTCCCCTCCCGGTGGC
>JANOSQ010000453.1:0-7687 GCA_031415915.1 Fimbriiglobus sp.
ACGCGATATGCCGCTGTCCATCTCGGCCATCATCGGGTTCATCGCGCTCTCGGGCGTCGCCGTGCTCGACGATATGATTCTCGTGAGCTACGTCCGCCAACTCCGGCAAAAGGGCGTTCCGGTGCACGACGCGATCCGGGGTGCATCGTTGACCCGGTTGCGGCCCGTGCTCATGACCACGCTCGTCGCCAGTTTCGGATTTCTGCCGATGGCGTTTTCGACTGGCCAAGGTGCCGAGGTGCAACGGCCTCTGGCCACGGTTGTCATCGGCGGGGTAATCGGAGCCATGGTGATGTCGCTGCTGGTGCTCCGCGTCCTGTACTTGGTTTTCGACGCGGCGGCGCACGTCGTGCTCTGGATGTTCACCCGGATACTCCGGGTCGGCGATGATACTTCCCGCGCTCTCCTCGGACTCGACGTAGAGCGGACGGGATTGGAAGCGGATGGGGTCGGGGACGATTCGCGGAGTGGTTCCGCGGACGCACCGGCTTCCCCTGTGTCGGTTTGAAGGAGACGACGATGAAGACGTTTTTGTTTTCGGGTGGAGTGATCGCCGCGGTAACGCTGCTCGCGATGGGATGCACCCAGCCGGCTTCAACGCCCAGCAAGGTCGCAGAGACGAAGGCGACCACCGCGACGACGAAGCCCGAGGAAGCACCGAAGCCCAACCACAGCGGATACTGGTGCAAAGAGCACGGGATGCCGGAGGCCGTCTGCGATTTGTGCGACGACGACTACAAGGAAGCCGAGAAAGCGAAGGGCAACTGGTGCGAGCACAAGCGCGTGAAGTCGAGTTGCTTCAAATGCAATCCCGGGCTCAAAGAAAAGTTCGCGGCCGACTACAAAGCCAAGACGGGCAAGGTCGCCCCGCCGAGCGAAGACGATGAAAAGAAGTAATCGCTGGGATGGACTCAGTTCGCAACCGAGCTTGACCCCGGGCAACTCGGGGCACACAATAGATCAACGGAGGTCGTGATGGTGAGCCGGCTGCTACTCGTGCTGCTGATCTTGTCGGGGTCGATCCCCGTGCGGATCTGCACGTGCACCGCTTCCGCCGCTCACCCCAATCCCCCCGCAGTGGAACAATCGCCCGAGCAATCGAGCGAAAAACCCCGCTGCGGGTGCCGATCGAAGTCGAAACTAATCGAGAACAACATCCTGCAGTCGGTCGTTGCGGAATCCCCATGTGAAGACGAACATGGGCCGCTGTCGCACGACCGCGACTGTCCAGCTGCAAAACCGCTCACTCCTTTAGAGCCCACGGTCACTGTGGCGTCCTCGGAATCTTTGACCGCCATCGATCTCGTCCAGCCGCAATGGAACTCACCGTACGGTGGCTCCGCGATCCCTAAGGCATTTCCGCCCATTTACAGGATCCATGTCGATCCGCTTCCACGCTATCTCGAACTCCTCACACTTCTGATTTGATCCTTCCGCAAAAGTCTCTCGGATGACCGTGGTTCTGCCGCGCTCCTCTGGGCCATTCCACGTTTCAATTATCACCTTCGCGCCGCCAAAAGGCTGCGATTCCGTACACAGTGAGGTCGAAATGAGTTTCCAGCGATTCGTTGCGCCGGTCGTCGCGGTGGCGGTGTTGTCGGGTGCGGGTTTCGCCGCATACCGAACCCACGACCGATGGATGCCGTACGTCGTCCCTTCCAAAGCGGAAAATAAGGCCGAAGAGACCAAGAAGGCGGATGGCGGGCTCGAAGGTCACGACCACGGCCCCGCCAAAGAAGAGGTGAAACTATCACCCCAGGCCCAGCAAAACCTCGGCATCGATGCCGACACCCCGACTCCGCAGAAATATTGGCGCACCATCCTCATCCCCGGCATCGTGGTCGATCGTCCCGGAGAGAGCGACCGCGGCGTGACCTCGAAGGTGGCCGGGGTCATCACCGAGATCCGGGCCAAACCGGGCGATACCGTCAAGGCGGGCGAGCCGCTGTTCACGTTACAATTGGTGAGCGAATTCCTCCAGGGCACTCAAGCCGATCTGGCGAAGGCGGCCGGGGAGCTGCGAATCGCCGCGGACAAGCGGACCATCACGCAAAACCTCGTCGACAAAGGAGTGCAGTCTGGAATCTCGCTGATCGAGGACGATAATCAAGTCAAGCGGTTCACAACCCAAGTGCAGGCCTACCGCCGGCAGCTCGGCGTGTTCGGGCTGTCCCCGGAGCAGATCAACGTCATCGAGAAAGGCGGGGTCGTCACCGAAGTCGTCATCGCCGCCCCGATGCGGGCCGCGCCCGCCCCTGCGGTGCCGTCGAGCAGTTTGATCGATCCTTCCCCGAAGGAACTCTTGTACGAAGTCCAGGAATTGAAAGTGACGCTGGGCGAACAAGTTCAGGCGGGCCAGAGTCTGGCGGTGCTGGCGAATCACCAGAAACTCTACGTCGAAGGGCGCGCTTTCAAATCCGAGGCGGATGCGCTCGCCACGGCCATCGAGAAGAAGATTCCCATCCGCGCCGAGTTCGCGGACGAAAAGCCCGGCGCTTGGCAGGCGCAAGAGCCACTCCGCATTCACCATCTCGCCAACCAAGTCGATACGGCGACGCGGACGTTCGCGTTTTATCTGCCCTTGGATAATCACCCCCGGATGATCGAGCAGGACGGCAAAACGCACTTCGTGTGGCGTTATCGCCCCGGTCAGCGCGTGCGGTTGCGAATGCCGGTGGAGAAGCTGGTGACGCTCGCGTCGGACGGCAAAACGGAACTGCTCCCGTTCGTCTTCCCGGCCGGGGCGGTCGTCCGCGAAGGGGCCGAGACTTACCTGTTCGTCCAAGACGGCAACATGTTCGTCCGCAAGCCGGTGCGGGTGCTCTACGAAGACCGCAACGAATCGGTGGTCGCCAACGACGGCAGCATATCGGACTCGGACTTTGTGGTCCGCAGTCCGGCGGCCGCGATCAACCGCGCTTTGAAAGCGGCCTCGGCGGGCGGCGCCACAGACCCCCACGCCGGCCACAACCACTAACCGGGAGCGACCGCCGTGTTGAATGCCGCGATCAAGTTCTCCTTGCGCCACCGACCTTTGGTCGTAGTCCTGTGCCTTGCCGTACTCGGGTACGGCGGGTACGCCTCTACTCAAATGCCTATCGACGTGTTCCCGGACTTGGACCGGCCGCGCGTCGTCGTGATGACCGAAAGCCCCGGCCTCGCCCCCGAAGAAGTGGAGACGCTGGTCACGTACCCTTTGGAATCGTCGCTGCTCGGTGCGACCGGTGTCCAAGATGTGCGAAGCCAATCCGGCTACGGGCTGTCGGTCGTCAACGTGGAATTCGGCTGGAACGTCGATATCCGCACCGCGCGGCAGACCGTCCAGGAACGACTCACCACGGTCTCGGGGGATCTCCCCGAAGGCGTCCGTCCACAAATGGCGCCGATCAGTTCGATCATGGGGCAAATCATGATCGCCGGGATGCGCCGACAACCCGGGCCCAAATGCGGTGAACTCGCGGCTGTACCCGGAACGCCTTATTACGCCGAACGAGTCATCGCGAAAAGCGGCGGTGAGCACGCCCTATTTGTCTGGAAGCCGACGGATCGCCGCAAGGTCGCGGAGTGGCAGCCGGTGCTGGTGTCGAATGCGGCATGGATGAAAGTCTCCGCCGACGGGTCGCAGACGGCCCGCGGTTCGATCGCGGGCCAATCCCGCGAGATCGTTTTCCCATCCGAGCTTCAACGGCAAATGAGTCTGCGGACCATGGCCGACTGGGTCGTGCGACCGAGACTTCTCAAAACGACGGGAATCGCCCAAGTCATCGCGATGGGCGGCGGACGCAAACAGTATCAAGTGTTGGTCGATCCGGTGAAGATGGCCGAGAACCTCGTGACCCTCAAAGAATTCGAGGATGCTCTCCGGGCGAACAACGTCAACCACACCGGCGGTTACTCGGTCGCCGGTGGGTCGGAAATGCCGATCCGCGTCATCGGCCGTTTGGGGCCGGACTCCAAACAAGTCCTCGCCGACATCCAAATGATCGTGGTCAAGCCGCCCGACAAACAGGAATCGGGTAAGCCGCCGGGCCGTGCGGTTCTGTTGAAAGATGTGGCCCAGGTCGTCGAAGGAGCCCAGATTAAGCGCGGCGACTCGAGCATCAACGGCTTCCCGGCGGTGGCTCTGACGATCACCAAGCAGCCGAACGTCGATACCCGCGCACTCAGCGACTCCGTCAAGGAAGCTTTGTTGGATGTCGAGATGTCGTTGCCGCCCGACGTGATCGTCGAAACCGACCTCTACCAGATCCGGGAGTTCATCGACCGCGGGGTGTACAACGTCGGCGAAGCCCTCGTCATCGGGGCGCTGTTGGTGTTGATTGTGCTCTTCCTTTTCCTGCTGAACGTGCGCACGACCTTCATCTCGCTGATGGCCATCCCGCTGTCGCTGGCCGTGACCGTCCTCGTATTCAAGCTCGTCGGCCTGATCACCGGGGTCGAATTGTCGGTCAACGTCATGACCCTCGGCGGCATCGCCGTGGCGATGGGCGAACTGGTGGATGATGCCATCGTCGATGTGGAGAATATCTACCGCCGTCTCGGGGAGAACAGCCGGTCGCCGACGCCGCTGCCGGCGATCCGCGTCATTTATCTGGCGAGCGTCGAGATCCGCTCCGCCATCGTCTTCGGCACCGCGCTTGTCATCTTGGTGTTCCTCCCGTTGTTCGCCTTGTCGGGCATCGAAGGCCGCTTGTTCGCCCCGCTCTGCGTCGCCTACATCACGTCGATCCTGGCATCGCTGCTGGTGTCGCTCTGCGTCACGCCGGTGATGTCCTACTACTTGCTCGGCCGCTCGACTTCCGCCCATCACGGCGGGGATGGATTCTTGTTGCGGGGATTGAAATGGGCCGGGGCGTACCTCATCCGCTTCAGCATCCGCCGGCAAGTCATCATCCAATTCTGCACGTGGTTGCTCGTCGCCTATTGCGCCTGGCGGGTGACCACCATCGGCGCCGACTTCTTGCCCGCCTTCGATGAGGGCACGGTGCAAGTGAATGTCACCCTGCCGTCCGGTTCTTCGTTGGATGCTTCCAACCAAGCGTCGGGCCTCGTGGATGCCAAGCTCCGCTCGTTGCAGAAGTCGCCGGAGAACCCCAACGGGGAAGTCCTCGTCTTCCTCCGCAAGACGGGTCGGGCGGAACTGGACGAGCATGCCGAACCGCCGAACGCCACTGAGTACATGGTGGCCATCAACCCCGACAGCGGGAAATCGCGCAAAGAAGTCATCGCGAAATTGCAGACCGAGGTCAAAGAAGAAGTGCCCGGCGTGGACGTGGAGGTCGAGCAGCCACTCGCCCACCTCATCAGCCACATGATCTCGGGGAGCACGGCGCAGATCGCCATCAAGCTCTACGGGGACGACTTGGACACGTTGGAGAAGGTGGCCAACGAGATCAAGAACGCTATCAGCGGAATCAAGGGCGTCAGCTCGCTCGCGATCGAACCGATGCGGAAAGTGGACGAGGTCCACATCAAGCTCAATCCGGAAGCGCTGGCACTCTACGGTGTGGATCGCGCTTACATCGGCAATTTCGTGCAAGTCTCTCTCAATGGCGAAGTCGTGTCCCAAGTGGTGGAAGGGCAGCGGCGCTTCGACCTTCTCGTGCGACTGGAAGAGCCCCACCGCGCCGACATCGCCAATCTCGGAGAACTGCGGATCGACCTCCCTAATGGCCGGGAGCAAGTTCGACTCAAAGACTTGGCCGACATTACGCCGATCACCGGAGGCGACTCGGGAGCGAACCAGGTGAAGCGTGACAACGTCCGCCGGCGGATCGTGATCCGCTGCAATGCCCTCGACCGCGATCTCAAGAGCGTCGTCACCGACATCAAAGCCGCCATCGACACGAAGGTTACCAAGCCCGAAGGCTACTTCGTGGAGTACGGCGGTCAATTCGAGAGCCAACAGCGCGCCACTCGGCTCATCACCATCTTGGCCGCTCTTTCGGTCGTCGGGATGTTCTTCGTCCTTTACATGCTGTTCCCCTCCGCCAAGATCGTCTCGCAGATCCTCATCGCCGTCCCGACGGCTTTCATCGGTGGCGTATTCGCGCTGGTGATCAGCGGGCAAACTCTCACGGTGGCGAGCCTCGTCGGCTTCATCTCGCTCGGGGGCATCGCGGCGCGAAACGGGATCCTGCTCATGACGCACTACATCCACTTGATGAAGCATGAAGGCGAGCGATTCGACGAGAAGATGGTGCTACGGGGCAGCCTGGAGCGGCTCTCGCCAGTGCTGATGACGGCGCTCACCGCGGGCATCGCGCTAATTCCGCTCGTCGTGGTAGGCCAAGAACCGGGTCGGGAGATCCTCTACCCGGTGGCGACGGTGATCCTCGGCGGCCTCATCACCTCGACCTTCTGCGAATTCCTCATACGCCCCGGCTTGTTCCTGCGCTTCAGCGGGAACTCCGCGATCGCACTCGCGCAAGCCGACGAAACCGCCGACGGGTTGGACGACGATCCTCCCGCGGTCCACGAACCAATCCCGCTGCACGTTGCGGCGGGTCAGGGAACCACGGCCCAGTCCGGGCCGTGAGGACGATGTTTCTCACCCGGAGGTAGGACGATGCGCACGATGTTCTCGATGGCCTTGGCGGCGGTGATCGCACTCGCGTTCGGCGGGGTCGGCCGCGCCGATGAAGTCGGCCCGCACAAAGGCCCGGTCGCGGAGTGGGGCGAAGAGGAGTACCACTTGGAAGTGGTGGCCGACGCCAAGACCGGCGAAGTAGTGGTCTACGTCTACAGCGGCGACCACGAGGAGCTGAAAAAGGGCAAGACGAAACCGATCGACGCGAAGACGATCAACCTCTCTCTTAAAACCACAGAGCCGGCGACGACGCTGAAGCTGGAAGCCAAACCGTCCAAGGATGATCCGGAAGGCAAGTCCTCGGTGTTCGTGGGCAAGCACGATGCCTTCAAGTCGGAGAAAAAGCTCGTCGGGGTCGTGAGCGGCAAGGTCGGCACCAAGCCTTACACGGGCGAGTTCAAGCAGAAGTAGTGTCGGAGCGGAATGCGAGAATGAGCCGGCGAGATTTTCGCCGGCTGGGCCTTTCGAATTGGAACTCGCGCGGGGATCGACCATGACCAAGCCGGTACTTCACCTCGTGTACCGCGTCCGCGGATTGGATTGCGCCGAAGAAATTGCCGTTCTAAAGCGGGAACTCGGTCCCATCGTCGGCGATGAGAATCTCGCATTCGACGTGCTCAACGCGAAAATGACCGTCGCGTCCATGTCGTCCAAAGAAATCGAAGATGCAGTCGCCCGCACCGGGATGCACGCCGAACCGTGGCGGGATGAAAAATTCGCCCTCGCCGACGACGGGTATTGGGATCGCAACCGCCGGACCATTCTCACCGTCGTCAGCGGCGTGTCGATGCTCTTGGGTGCGGGCCTGCACGTCCTCCTCACCGATTTCCGCACGGCCTTTCTGGATGAGAGTACCGCCGGCCCTCCGCTGCCCGTCATTCCCTTCTACGTTGTCGGCATCCTCGCCGGAGTCTGGAACGTACTTCCGAAAGCGTGGATCGCGCTCAAACGCCTCCGCCCCGACATGAACCTGCTGATGGTAATCGCCGTGATCGGCGCGGGATTCATCGGTCAATGGCTAGAAGCGGCCACGGTCGCATTCCTTTTCGCTTTCTCCGTGGCCCTCGAAGCGTGGAGCGTCGGCCGAGCACGGCGCGC
>JANOSQ010000454.1:0-3626 GCA_031415915.1 Fimbriiglobus sp.
GTGAGGAACCCCTCGACGATGAACTTGGCCCGCAGGTCGAGCCGCGCCACCTGCTGGATGACATCCGGCCGCAGGTACTTTTCGGAAGTGCTCATGGGGGTATTGTATCGCCGGAGCGAGCCGGAAACCCCACAACCGCGCAACCGCGCGTCGGGGCGGTGAGACAAAATGGTTCCAGCCGAAAGTGCCCCACCCCTCCGTGGAATCATTTCCGAATTCGGGTAGAACCCATGCAAACCAACGACTTACGTCCGTTACGTCCGAAATCGCGTCCCGCCGAGCACGCTGAAACCATTTGGGAAGACGAGGTGAACCAAAATCCGCGCGGGAGCGATCCCAATCTCGCGGCTCCATCCCAAAAGTCACAGTCTTTCGGGCTGTTGCCCTCGCCCACCGACCCCCGAGCGTAACCCCCCTGCGGACAAGTGCTCACTTGATGTGCTGGAATTGCTCGGCCTTGAAGAGCGATACCTTCAGAGTGTGATCGACGAGGGCGAAGGTCTTGCCGTCGTAGGAGATGGCCGCGAGCACCTTGGCCGGTTTGGCCGCGATCTTGAACGTCTGGCTCTTGATGGTGCGGTTTTTGGTATCCACGAAGGCCACGGCGAAACTGTCGCCCTCGTCCGCCCCGCTCACCAAACAAGTGTAAACGCCGTCCGCGCCCTTGCGCACGACGACCTGCTGGATGCACATTTTCAACACGTTGGCTTCGAGCGGTTCGGTCTTCTTGTCGGAGCTCAGGAAGCAAAGCCGCCCGGCGTTGGAACCGATGACGTAGTAGTCGTCCACTTTCTGAAAGGAAATGCAGCCGTCTTTGACGGTGAGCAGGGGTTGCCAGGCGGGTCGATCGTCGGTCACTTGCAGCGCGTATTCTTGCGTGAGGGGAGGCTTGAGCGGATAATATCCGCAAATCAATTCCGTACCCGTATCGACCAGAGAGACCGCACTCCTCCGTTCCACTGCGGCAGGGTACCCTAGAACACGATTGAATGACTTATTCTTGGTTTGGAATTGTACGCTTTCGATTGTGTCATTGTCGTTACGAATACGTGAAATACGGATGTCCCTACCGGTGAGTTGGACAATCGCCATTTGGGCGCTACTGACCTCTTTCCAAGGCAATTTGTGTTTCGTCGCCGACAAGGAATCTTTTTCCGACTTGATCCAATACATGTTCTGGCACGATACGACCAAGGCATCGCTCTCGGTGAAAATCATCGATGGGTAGCGGGTGTCGGTGAAGGCATGCACATCGATTTGCACGGTATGACTTTTCCCGTCCTCCAATCTAAGTCGAGTCAATTTGTTAGATTGCTGGCCGGAGAAATATCTGCAATAGATGTTTTTCCCATCGGGTGCAAACTGCAAATCGAGCGGTATTACGCCGGTATTGGCCCCAGAATCGGCCAATACGTGGCGCTGGTCGAAAGTAGGCAGGTCGGGATTTTGCCCGAAGGAGATGCTACAGGCTAGTGCTGAGAGCAATAACGGGACAAAGCGTTGACAAGACATGCGAAGCCCCCCTACCGTTCGACTCACGGTTTGCTGTCAGTCCCAAGTAGGAACAGTCACCGGAAGCATCCTCAATAGTTGTCCCACGGGATGGATCGCGAGGTAAAAAGCACGATCTGCGTTATCGGCCAAGAGGATGGCCAAGGCCCGTCGCGCTTGAAATTGAACTTCGGCGCTGGGGTTTCTGCTGACTGCCGTGTAAAGCAACGTCGCCATCACTTCCATCTGCACCGATCGGCCGCGGAATCGGCTTCCACGATGCTGTAGCCGTCGGCGTTCGGCGGATACTGCGGGCGAATGCCCAACTCACCAGAAACCGCAGCCGAAGTGATGCCGATGAACCCGCCGCCGGGTGTGACCAGTTGGACGGCGTATTGGGACAGGACTTCCCGGATCTCGAGTTCTTCGCAGCGCAGTTTGGTCGAGTGGATATGCTTGGACATGAATCGCTCCCGCGCTTGCGTTGCCATCTCCGGAAATGATTCTCTCACTTCTGGGTTGTCCGTCCAGCCCGGTTTTCCGGATTGTGCGGATTTATTTTCCCGGCCTGAGAACTGACAGCCCTTCGAGCTGAAGCAGAGACGACGAACGTTCTGTATTCACGACTCGTCGGTCGGTGTGCGAGTCTCCATGGTAAACTCCTCCCTACCCCCCGGAGTGCCGCCATGCGACTCGCCTTGCTCCTGCTCGCTTTCGCCTCCCCCGCCGCCGCGGCCGATTTGACGGTCGGCGCCGCCCAGTCCGACATCACGCCGCCGAAGGGGACACCGATGGCGGGGTATTACTCCGCCCGTGGCGCGGAGGGCACGCTGGACAACCTCTACGCCCGCGCGGTCGTGCTGGAGAAAGATGGCACGCGGGCGGCGCTCGTCAGCCTCGACCTCATCGGAACCACCTTCGAACTCACGAAAGCGACGCGGGAGAAGATCGAAGCCGAAACCGGCATCCCCGGTGCCAATGTGATGCTCTTCGCCACGCACACCCACACCGGGCCGGTGATGAACGAGGGCAGTCCGTTCCTGGGTGGCGGCGCGAAGATCCTCGGCGACTACTTGAAGGGACTGCCCGAGCCAATCGCGTTGGCCGTGAAGCGAGCGGACAAGGCCCGCAAACCGGCGACGGCCCGTCGCGGCATCGGCTCCGAAGACGGGTTGGCGTTCAACCGCCGCTTCCACATGACCGACGGCAGCGTCGGTTGGAACCCCGGCAAATTGAACCCGAAGATCATCAAACCGGCCGGGCCGACCGATCCCGCGGTGCGCGTGGTCGCCTTCGACACCTCGGAAAAACAGCCGCGACCGGTGGCCACCTCGGTGAACTTCGCCATGCATTCGGACACCGTCGGCGGGCTGTACTTCTCGGCGGATTACATCGGTCAGTTGGCCAACGCGCTCGATAAAGTCCGGGGTGCCGGGCACGTCACGGCGTTCGGCCTCGGCACCTGCGGGGACGTGAACCACATCAACACCGGCTCGGCGACGCCGCAAAAAGGCGATGCGGAAGCCGCGCGGATCGGCACCCGGCTGGCGGGGGAAGTGCTTCGCACCTTCGACAAACTGCAACCGGCCGGCGAGGGTGCGCTCAAGGTGTCGTCGCTGATGGTGGAACTGCCGCTGGCGCCCGTGACCGACGAACAATTGCTCGCGGCGAAGGCCATCGTGAAGCGGGTGATGGACGAATCGAAGCCGGTGCCGACGTTTCTCGATCAGGTGCAGGCCTTCAAAGCGACCGACGTGGCCGTGCGACTCGGGAAGCCGTTGGCGGTCGAAGTGCAGGTCATCACTCTCGGCGACGATTTGGCGTGGGTGAGCCTGCCGGGCGAGATCTTCGTCGAATTGGGGCTGAGCATTCAGCACGGTTCGCCGTTCCCCCAGACGATGGTGCACACGCTCGCCAACGGCAGCATCGGCTATGTGCCGACGAAGCGGGCCTACAGCGAGGGCAACTACGAGGTCATCTCGGCGAGGTGTGCCGAAGGGGGTGGGGAACTCTTGGTCGCGGCCGCGCTGAAGCAATTGCGCGGTCGAAAAGCGAAGTGAAATTCGGGCGTAGGGCGGGTGGAGTCTTCGGAACCCGCCGATGCCTCAATGCTTCCCGGCGGGTTCCGAAGACTC
>JANOSQ010000455.1:0-9124 GCA_031415915.1 Fimbriiglobus sp.
CGTCTTCGCACTTCCAGTCCATGTTGGATGTCGACGGGAAATGTCGCGCGCCGCTACGCCGGCAGTTCCCGCCCCCCTTTGCCGACGACGACGACGTTGATTTTCATGGGGCTATGGTACGAACCGGAAGCCGCCGGCCCCACCCGTTCAGCCCGCCCAACTCGGCGGGGTGACGTGGCCGTTCACGGCCAGTGCCCGGGCGCTCACTTGCAACACGCGTAGGAAGCCTTCGCTGTCGGCGTGGTCGAAGCTGCCGATGGCTTCCATGCTGGCGTTGGCTTCGGAGTACAACTGGGCCGGGACGTTGGTCGCGCCGTCGTACGTCAGCGTCCCCTTGTACAGTTTCAAACTGATCGTGCCGGTGGCCAACTTCGCGATCGGCTTCATCGCTTCCCGGGCCATGTGCGTGGCCAGATCGAAGCCGTACCCCTGGTAAATCTGCTTGGCGACGAACGCGCTCAGCGTGTCGAACAATTCCCGCGAGCGCCGGTCGATGATGAGTTGAAGCAAGTAGCGGTACGCGGTTCCCAACAACTCCATGCCCGGCGCTTCGTAGACGCCCCGGCTCTTGATGCCGACGAAGCGGTTCTCCACGAGGTGCGTGCAAATGCCGATGGCGTGCTGGCCACCGAGAGCGTTGGCCCGGTGGATCGCTTCGAACGCGTTGACGCTCTTCCCGTTGATCGTCACCGGTCGCCCGTGCTCGAAGTGAACCGACACCGTCTCCGGTTCGTTCGGGGCATCCATCGGTTTGACGCCCATCCCCGGCGTCACGAACCACGGCCCGACGGTGAGGTGTTCGAGCTTCCCCGCTTCGTGGGTCAACCCGAGTAAGTTCGCGTCGGTGCTGTACGGCGATTCCTTGCTCACCTTGATCGGCAGCTTGCGCTCGTTGCAGTAGTCGATCATTTCCGTGCGGCCGCGGAAGCGGTTGAGGAACGCTTGGTCGCGCCACGGGGCGTAGATCGTCAAGCTCGGGTCGAGCATGTTCGTGCAGAGCTGGAAGCGGACTTGGTCGTTCCCGCGTCCGGTGGCCCCGTGGCCGAGGACTTTGATGCCGCGCTTCTGCATCTCGGGCACCAACCCGGCGACGATGACGTGCCGACCGATGCCGGTGGTGTTCCAATAGTCCCCTTCGTAACGGGCTTGGAATTGGATCACCTCGATGCCCGACTCCGCGATCCTGTCGTGGAGCGGGATGGCGATGTAGTCGCTGGCGCCGCAGGCTTTCATGCGTTCGCCGACTTCGTCGAAGTTCGCTTCGTCCGGTTGGGCGATGTCGGCGGTGAGCGCCACGACATTCACATCGTGCTCGGTGAGCCACTTGGTGACGGTGCAGGAATCGAGCCCGCCGGAAGCGGCGAAGGCCACGGTTTGGCCCTTCAAATCGGCGACGGTCGTCATGATGTCCTCGGAGGCGTCGAACGGAAATCGGTAGTTTAGGGAAGGTCGGGCGAATGCCTCAGAGCGCGTCGGGATCGACGCCGAGTTCGCGGAGCTTTTGGGCGAGCCGGCGATTCTCCGCGGTCACATCTTCGCGCGGGCGGAACGGGCGACCTTGCGAGTTGAGAATCCGGAGTTCCCCATCGGGTTTTTCAAACCGGATGCCCAGTCGGGCGCTGGCGAAGTCGGCCAACCGCCGGACGCGGATCAACCGCTTGCCGCTGCGGACGTAGGCTTCCACCGCAGGTTCGTCGGGGTCGATCAGGTAATATTCTTCGACCCCGTAGCGCTCGTAGAAGCCGAGCTTCGCATCGAGTTCGTCGTCGGTGTTACTCGGCGAGACCACTTCGAACACCACTTGCGGGGCGACCCCGCCTTCCTGCCATTGCCGATAGCTGCCGCGGTCGCCGGTCGGTCGGCCGAAGGCGACCATCGCATCCGGCGCGGCATTGATCCGGGGCTGGCCTTCGACGGGGTACCAGAGCAAATCCCCGGCGACGAAGACATCCTGCCCCGCGAAGTGATCCCGGAGCTCGCCGACGATCATGACCATCCAATTCCATTGCACGGTGTTGTCGGCCATGGGTTTCCCATCGCTATCCGGATAGACGATTTCAACGGGCGGATCGGCGAGCGATGTCAGGTTCACGGCAACGGCCCTCGGAATGACACAATCGATTGTACTGCGATGCCGCGGTATCGGGTTCACCGATTCGCCGATAAAGTAAGCGGATGACATCCCCCCGCCTGCGGATTCCCCGGCCGATCTTCGACGCGATGCTGGCCCATGCCCGCGCCGAACACCCGAACGAATGCTGCGGGTTTCTGGCCGGCGGAAATGGGATTGCGGCGCACCACATCCCATTGGTCAACGCGCTGGCGTCGCCGATTGCCTACGACGTGGAACCGCGGGAGTTGTTGGCCGTTCACCGCGCGATGCGGGTTCTCGGCATTCGAGAAGTCGCGGTCTACCATTCCCACCCGACGAGCGCCCCGATCCCCAGTGACAGCGACTTGTCATGCAACGGATACGGAGAGTCGATCCCGCATGTTATCATCGGTGCGGGGAACGAAGTGCGGGCGTGGTGGTTGGGGGAAGCGAGTTTCGAGGAAGCGGAGTGGGAAGTGGGGGAGTGAGACCCCCGTTCTTGACTCCCGAGGGGTTGCATCGGTTCTGGCAAATCTTTCGGACAGCGGGTTGCCAGAAAGCTTTGCCAAACCCGGTTGCAGCCGAGTCAGCGCGGCCGGCGGGCGCAGGCCATCTTCGCCACGGCGCGGATGTCGTAGAACCGGCAGGCTTCCATCAGCATCCGGCACTCCACCCACATGTCGCCGTCGACGATCGGCATGAATAGGTCGTGAATGTTGTCCACACCCAAGTAGGTCGGCACACCGGCTTTCAACAGCGCCGGCACCGGGGCGATCGAGTTGTGCAGCATCGATTTGATTTCGAGCTGCTTCATGCTCAGCGCCGCCGACGGGCAGACGATGACGCCGAGGCCCGCATCCTTGACCCGGCGGATGATGCGCTCTTGCTCCGGCGTCTCCTTCGCGCTCACCGAAATGGAATGGACTGCGTAGACCTTGCCTTCCATGCCGTATTCGATCGTCTTGGCCGCGAGCATTTCCGTCTCGGATTCGTACGGGTTGTTCTCTTGATCGACGTGGACGTCGAGCGGTTTGTTCAACCCCTTCGCGATCTGCATGATGATGTCGATGTGCTTCTCGGGGGTCGGGCGATCCTTGGACGGCAACCCGCCGCAGAAGTCGCCCATTTCGCAGGCGCGCTCGTACTGCTTGCGCGATTCTGGGTCGAGCACCCCCTGCAGCGGTTGCACGCCGATCTCGAACTCGATCCGCCCGGCGTATTTCTTCTTCACCTCGAGCGCCGCTTCCATCGGCAGCGTCTTCACCGTCGCATCGGCATCCACCATCGTCCGGCAGTACTTCACCCCCTGCGCCACCATCGTTTCGACACCGCGGCCGATGCGCTCGACGAGATCCTCGAAGGTGTAATTCTCTTTGAGCGACTTGTAGAGCTTCCACTTCAACTGCATGTCGACTTGGCTCAGTTCCAAGTTCTGGAGCGAGATCAAATACGCCTTATCGAAGTGGGCATGGTGGCAGGCGAAGCCGCCGTACTCGGCGACGAGTTTGAGGAACTCGGCCTTCAAGTTCCACGGCTCTTCGCGGTTTGACACCTTGTACCCGTACACCCCGTCGCGAACGTTGCGGATCACGTTGTCAATCGTCAGGATCGCGACGTCGACATCGGTGATGAGCGGGATCGAGTTCTGCACCGCCAAGGCGCGAATTTGATTGTTGTCCGACTTCGCGTCGTAGTTGTAGTCCCCGGTCAGGATGTTCACGATGAGGTCGAAGCGGTCGGCTTCGAGGAACGACTTGATGTTCGGCTCGGTGCTCTCGGCGATCTTGTAGATCGGCTCGTTGGGGACGCCTTGCTCGGTGAGGAAGCGGCTGGTGCCCTCGGTGGCGAAGAGGCGGACGTCGAGCTTGGCGAGTTCGCGGACGCTGTCGAGGAGGAGGGCTTTGTCGGCGGGCTTGCCGGCGCTGACGAGGACGTTCTTCTTGCTCTGCCGGCCGAGCATCTTGAGGTTCAGCCCGACGATTTCCATGCTGTCTTGCGTCGCCATCGTCGGCCCTCGTCGTCGCCGGTTGAACCTGCGATAGACTTAGGCGCGGGCGCGCGGGGCGTCAAGTGACGGGCAAGCCGGCTCCGCGCGGCGCGAACGCGCGCTCGTGGGTGACAACCGGTTGACACCCCAGCGTCTGCAACCACGCGCCGAGGGCGGCGACCGCATCGGGGGATGACTCCGGCTGCGGGTAGACGACGGCGAGGTCGTCCCCGGCGAACTCCAAGCCGACGAGGCGCTGCGGCCGGCGGGCCAATTCGGCGAAGCGCGGGCCGTCGGCCGGCGCCACCGCGAGGACGGTGCGCGGCGGCAGGGCGTGTTCCAAGAACGCCGGTGACAAGCCGCTGTCATCGACGATGACCAAACCGCACTCGGCGAGCGCCGCGACGTTCGACACCCGCGAAATGCGGCCCTCCGCGTGTTGCAGTTCCAACGGGGTCAGCCGCGCGGGCCGGGCCAGTTCGGGCGAATCGCTCAAACGGATCACCCGGTGGCCGCGGGTCGCGACTTCCCATGCGAGAGTCTCCGAGCGCGGACCGTTGCCAACGAGTCCGACGACGCGGGGGAAGGCTGGAATCGGATTCACGGAATCGAATCCGGGCCAAGGGTTCGGCGGAGGGGTCGGCCGATTCCGCAGGAATTGGCGGCATTCGTCCGCGAAGCCTTCGGCGGTATCGACGGACCAACTCCGCCATGTCGGGCGGCGTTTCATCGGGTTAGCCAGCAATCGGTCGAGCCACGTTTGCAGGTCGATTTTGGCCCGGCGCTCGCAGCAGACCCCGTCGAAAATGCCGAGGCTGCGCGGGTTCGTCGAAATGGGCATCGCCCGGCCGGTGAGCTGCCGCCACCGGGTTTGCCCGCCCCAACAGGTCGGGAATTCGCCGAAACCAACGCGGCTATCCGGCCCCTCTACCGCGAGCCGATAATCGCAGGCGAGCGCGAGTTCCAACCCCGGCCCGAGGCACGGGCCTTCGACGAATGCGAGTGACACCAGCGGAGCATCGCTCAGCTTTTGCATGACGCTCTGGCCTTCGCGCGCAATCGCGGCCGCATCGGATTCCGACAGACAACCGAGGTCGGCGAAGCCCGCACAAAACCCGGCCGGCTTCGCAGAACGGATGACCAGCACCCCGAGATCGGGCCGGGCGATGACCTGCGAGAGTGCCCGGTCGAAGGCCGCGAGGCGCGGTTGGTTCCACCCGTTCACGGGTCGGCCGGGCCAATCGAGCCAGAGCGTGGCGACGCCGTCGGTCGCGGTGATGCGCGGGGGAGTATCGGGGGCCATCCTTAGCCTCGGGAAGGTGTGCCCGCATCGTCCGCGTTCGCGGCGGGAGCGTCAAGGGGAATGCTCAGGCGGGTGCACCAACGGATTCTGGCGGTCTCGGGGAAAGACCTTCTTCGCGAGCGGGGGACGTCAGTCCCCCGTGGCATCGACAGACCATCCATTTCATACCCACGGGTGGCTAACGCCACCCCGCTCGGGAAAACATGCGATTTGGCAAGTGCCAGAAAACTTTGTTGCACCCGCTCAGGCGCTCAGCGCCGGCGAGGTCACTCGGAAGCGGCGCCGGATCCCGCCGAGCGCCAGCACGCCCGCGCCGGCGGCCGCCAACACGGTGCCAGGCTCCGGCACCGGGGTGAACTGGAGGGTGAGGTTGTTGCTGCCATCGACGCCCAAGAGGGTGTTACTGAAAGTCCACGCCCCGCTGCCCGATGTGACCGTGTAATCTGCGGTGGTAAATGGGTTGAGGATGGCGTTCCACACCACCCCGTTTCGTTGATAGCTCGTGAGGCCCCCAGTCGCCAGAATAATCGTGTACGCCTGCCCCGACGTCAGCCCGCCGTCGGCGAGCAGCACGATGTTGAACTTGCCGCCGGTGCTCACGAGGTTGAGCGTATTCGATCCCAAGGCGAGCTTGCTGTTCCCGGTGACGGTGCCGCCGCCGTTGACCGCGAGCCGTGCGGCGAGGGTTCCCCCGGTCGAACCGGCGGCACCGAGAATCGTCGTGTTCGCCAAGTTCAACGTCCCCGTGCCCGTGCCCGAATCGCCGCGGATGGTTCCGCCCGCATTCACGGTCGTGGCGCCGGAGATGGTGCCCGTACCGCCGAGGGTGCCGCCGGAGTTCACCGCGACGGCGCCGGTGCCGGTTCCGCTTCCGCTTCCGGCGGTGTTGGTCACCAAGAGCGTGCCACCGTTCACGGTCGTGCCACCGGTGTAGGTGTTGTTCCCGCCGAGCGCGAACGTCGAAGTTCCCGACTTGATGATCGAGCCGGTTTGGCCGCTCTGCTGGCCGATGGTGCCCGCGAGCGTAACCCGCCCGGCGCCGTTGCCGGCGAGTTCCAAATTGCGGCCGGTGAGGTCGAGCGGGTGCGAGATGTTGAACGCCCCGGCGCCGTCTTGGCGAATCTGCGGCGCGACGCCGATGGTGCTGTCGAAGCGGAAGGCGTTCGACCCGGTGGCGGCGATGGTGCTGGTGCCGGCGGTCGCGTTCAAGATTATGCGCGTGACGAGGTGGCGGTTCCCGGTCGCGGTCAGGTTCAAGTTGTTGGTGGCCGTGTAGCCGCCGGTGCCGGCGAAGCGGAGGACGGCGTTGGTGGTGATCGTGCCCACGGGGGAGAGGACGTCGTCGCGGTCGAGGTTTTCCCACCGGGCACCCGAGAGGTTGGCAATGTTGTCGGCGAAGTTGCCGGTGGCATTCTTCCAGACGAATTGGTTCCAACCCATGTCGATGAGCATGGCCATATCGATGGAACTGTAGGCCCGCTTGTTCTCCCCGAAACTGAACGAGGGATACATGACCGAGGCGGTGTGATCGCCGATGTGCGAGAGATTCCCGCCGGTCATGCGGATCGCCGCCCCACTATTGGCCGCAGTGGCCATCTCGCCGTGGAAGTAGATGTTGGATCCGGCTAAATCGGCAGCCGTGACTTGTGCCGTGTTGAAAGTACCCCCCGAAGTGATCACGAGGGGGGCATTCGCGGCTGAGCCGAGCCGCAGTCGCCGGTCCAATTGGCTGTACGTGTCCGGCTGACCCGGTGTCAGGTTTTGCAGGCCCGCGCCGTCGGCTTTGATCAGCGAAGTAAAACCGAAACCGTGGGTCAACTCGTGGAGGGCGACGCTTTGGAAGTCGTATTTGTCGTTCGGCACGGTGCCCGATTCGCCGGCGTACCAGTTCGCTTGCGCGCTGTTGAAGTCGACGAAGCTCGAGTTGGAACCGACGTTACCGGCCGTGGCTTGCTGGAAGGTGGTGCCGTTGGTGAATCCGCCGTTTTGAAAGAAGAAAAAGGTTCCGCCGAAGGCTAGCGTCTGCGAACCCAAGTTGAGGGCACCGTACTGGACGGTCACAGTACCCCGGCCATCGAACTGGCTGCTGGCGTACAACCCGGCGCGAGTAATCGCCGCGCGGTATTCTGTGGTGTAGAACCCCGGGTTCGCGGTCGAGGAAGTGGTGTAATCGTGGGTGAACGCAATCTGGGCAATCGCCGCCCGACCGGTGGCGAGAACCACCCCGACGACGACGAATAGGCGTAGGCTCAGTCGCAACATCCGCAACTCCCAAACGGGTTCTGAAATACGGTAGCTATTGTGGCCCCGGGCATCACGTTCGTCAATGATGACTCGGACGGTTCTACCGACATTGCGGGCGCCGCAGCGCGTCCGATAAGCTGCATGCGTCCCCACCGCTGTGAGACACGGGCTTGTCCACCATCCGATCGACAATCGAGGAAATCTACCGGGTGGAATCCCGGCGCGTCTTCGCCACGCTCGTGCGGCTCCTCGGGGATTTCGACCGCGCCGAGGAAGCTTTGCACGATGCCTTCGCGCTGGCCGTGGAGCAATGGCCGCGCGATGGAACCCCTGACCGAACCGGCGACCATCGCCCAACGCATCGTCCGGGGCAAAGCGAAAATCCGCTCCGCGGCGATCCCGTATCACGTTCCCGCATTGGCCGAATTGCCCGAACGTCTCGAATCGGTGCTCGATGTCGTCTACCTCGTCTTCAACGAAGGTTACTCCGCGTCGTCGGGGAGTTCGCTGACGCGCGTCGAACTCTCCGCGGAGGCCATCCGCTTGGGCGTCCGGGAGGAGTTCGACGAGCAGCCGGCCCAAGCGGATCCGCTTCGACGGGGCGAGCCGCCACGTCGCGGACGGGCCGTTCGCCGAGACGAACGAACTCGTCGCCGGGTTCTGGCTTTGGAACGTCCGCGTCATGGGCGAGGCCATCGGCTGGGTGAAGCGCTGCCCCAACCCGATGCTGGAAGTCTCGGAGATCGAAATCCGCCCCGTCTTCGGCCCCGAAGATTTCGGCGAAGCGTACACACCGGAACTGCGCGAGCGCGAAGCCCGCCTCGCGGAACGGATTCAAACCCCCAACCCAGCCTATTTCTTAGGAGACTCGCCGTGTCGAAGTCCATCGTTCAGCCCTACCTCTTCTTCGGCGGTCGCTGCGAAGAGGCGCTCGAGTTCTACTGCACCGCCCTCGGCGCCACGGTCGAAGCGGTGATGCGCTTCGCCGATAGCCCGGAGCCAATGCCACCCGAAATGCTCGCGCCCGGCTTCGAGAAC
Source organism: Fimbriiglobus sp. (assembly GCA_031415915.1). Lineage (GTDB taxonomy): Bacteria > Planctomycetota > Planctomycetia > Gemmatales > Gemmataceae > JALHQU01. The sequence goes on from JANOSQ010000455.1 coordinate 8,665, forward strand.
AAGGTCATGCACTCCTGCTTCCGCATTGGAAGCAGCGCCATCATGGCATCGGACGGTTGCGGGCCAGCTTCGACCTTCGCCGGGTTTTCGCTCGCGCTGAGCGCGGCCACCGAAGGCGAGGCCGAACGCGCCTTCGCCGCGCTGGCCGACGGCGGGAACGTGACCATGCCCTTGGCCAAAACCTTCTGGTCCCCGCGCTACGGGATGGTCAGCGATCGTTTCGGCGTCGCGTGGATGGTGATGGTGGCCGCCGAACCGTGCGTTTGAGTACCGAAGAAACCTTCACCAGTTACTGGCTGATCCCTTCGGGTTTGGCATAGAGCCGCTCGGGGATTTTGGTCCCCCTCGCGGCTTCGATCAAGGCCAAATACGGTTTGACGTCGATGCTCGCCGTGATCACCGCAGCCTTGCCCGGCACTTTCGGATCGGGCACGAGGTAGAGTTCCCCCGTTTCGCTCAG
>JANOSQ010000456.1:0-10033 GCA_031415915.1 Fimbriiglobus sp.
CGGTGCAGTTGGTGACGATGGCAACTTTGGGTTTGTTCCCGCCGGACTTGCCGGTGCAGGCCGGGAGTGCCGCCAAAACGCTGGCAAAGGCGACGAGGCCGAAGATTCGCAACAGACGGGTCACGGGGCACCTGCTTCGGAAAAGGGGGAGAGATTCGATTTCCTAAAGTTGCTTAACAAAGTAGGCAGTGCGGTGCAAAGTAGCTAGCGCCGCTTCGATGATCGGACGATCACGCCACCCATACCGCCAGCGGCGTGATCGCTTCTTCCGGCCGGTTGCCCGGCGCCGTGCGACCGCTGCCAGCCAGCCGGCTGATAACTTTCACCGTCATGTCTTCGTCGCACGTCAGTTGGCAACTCAGCCGCACGCCGGTCAAGCCTTTGGCCGCGAGCACGGCTTTCTCGGCCTCGGTCATCTTGGCCGGTTCACCCGAGACGAACTCGACCCTACACGTCGTGCAACGGGCAAAGCCGCCGCATGCGTGGAGTTGATCGACCCCCGCTTCGTCGGTCAGGCCGAGCACGAGCCGCTTGCCGGCGGGGACTTCAAATTCGCCCACATCTTGGACGGTCAATTTCGGCATGGGGGTGTTCCTTCGCGGTGCGGTGTCCGACCCCATCGTATTATGAACTCCATGCACAAGCTCTACATCGACGCCGACGCCTGCCCCGTGAAAGACGAATGCTACCGCGTCGCCAAGCGGTACGCGTGGCCGGTGGTCGTGGTGGCGAATTCGCAGATCGGGATTCCGGCCGACCCGTCGGTGACGATGGTTGTCCGGCTGGGGTTCGGCGCGGCCGACGATTGGATCGCCGAGCAAATCGGGCCGGGGGATATTTGCATCACGGTCGACGTGCCGTTGGCCGCCCGTTGCGTGGAGACGGGGGCGCTGGCGCTGACGGGGAAGGGGCACCTCTACACGGCCGCGAACATCGGCGAGGCGCTGGCCGTGCGGAATTTGAACGAGGAACTCCGCCAAGCCGGAGTTCTTGGTGCCGGCGGGCCTTCGCCGATGACAGCGAAGGATCGCTCGAAATTCTTGGCGAAGCTCGACGAAGCGGTCAACCTGATGAGGCGGCTCGTTCCGGCTCAGCCCTTGCGGCCCTTGCCGGTGTAGTTGTTCTGCTCCGTCAGCACCAGATCCATGTAAACGTCGTGCGGGGCAACGGGGATCTTGGGGAAGACTTGGCACTCGAACGAGAGCGCAATCAACGGCACTTCGGGCCGGATTCGGGAGAGCAATCGGTCGTAATAGCCCTTGCCTTGGCCCAAGCGACCGCCGGAGGGATCGAAGGCGGTGCCGGGCACGGCGACCAAGTCGATCTCCTCGGGTTGGACGCGCTTCGAGGGCAGGTCGCGCAAGTCGCTCGCGGGTTCGAGAATCTTGTACGCCCCCTCGACCAACTCGCTCATGTCTTCGAGCCAGAAGAGTTCGAGCTGGTTCGTTTCGACGATGCAGTATGGGATGATGACCTTCGGCCCCTTCGCCATGGCTTCGGGGAGCATGTGCCGCGTGCGGACTTCGCTCCCGGCGTCGACGTACCAGAGTACCGTCTTCGCGACGGAGTACACGTCCATCGCCATGAACTCTTCGCAGATCTCCCGGCTGATCTCTTCTTTGTTCTTCTGGCCCACGCGGTTCTTGCGGGCCTGCTCCCGGATGGCGGCCTTCATGGCTTGCGGATCGGCTTCGCTCACGACTGTCCCTCGGCTGACCAAATCTATCCCCGCTGTTGTTGTAGTGTCCGGGGGCGCCGACGGTATGGCGATCACGATTTTGTCCGCGGGGTCAACACGCTCCGGCGGATCCAGCCGTCGGGGAGCCAGCGCGCGATCTTCATCAAGCGGTACATGATCCACGGGAAGTTGTAGACTCCGCGGCGGCGCGGCAGGGCGTCCGCGATCCGCCGGGCGGCGGCTTCGGCGTCCATCAGAAAAGGCATTCGATTGGTTTGCTTGGCGGTCATAGCCGTGCGGATGAACCCGGGGCAGACCACGGAGACCGCGACGCCGCGGGGCTTCAATTCGATGCGGAGCGATTCGCAGAACGCGTTGACTGCCGATTTGCTGGCGCAATATCCCGCCGAGCCGGGCAATCCTTTGTAGGCGGCGAGGCTGGAAACCGCGACGACGTGACCGGCCCCGCGCACCAACATCCCCGGCAGAACCGCTTCAAACGCGAAGACGACGCCGAGGTAGTTGACCCGCATCATCGTTTCGACGCCGTCCGCGCCGACGGGATCGCCGCCGCTCGGCAAACTGACCCCAGCGTTGGCGATCAAACACTCGGTCGGCCCGAGCCGCGCTTCGAGTTTTCCAATGGCCCCCGCGACGGAATCGCAATTGGCGACATCGCACGGCTCGGCTTCGACGGTGCCCCCGGCAGCTCGGATTTCTTCGGCCAGTTCCTGCAGCAATTCCGGCCGACGGGCCAAAACTCCGACGCGGGCACCCCGCGCCGCCAGTTCGACCGCCAACGCCCGGCCGATCCCACTGGACGCCCCGGTGATCAGAACCGTTTTGCCGCGCCACGCCATCGCAAACCCTCGAATCGATCCCGCAAGTAGAACCCCCCCGGTCGAGGGGACAACTTCGCGGGATCGCGGTTGTCCGCACGACCCGCCGCGGATGGGCAAGGCATACTTCCGAGTCTGCGCTTGGCAAGGCCGCCCCCGGAGGGCATCCTGATGGGATGCGTCTCCCGTTCGCGAGGATCGCCCATGTCCGCCCGTTTCATTCCCGCGCTGGTGCTCGTTCTCGCGGCCTGCTCCACAGGCACCGCCCAAGTCGTCTACCCGGCTGCGCCCGACGCGTACGACGTCGAATTCCGCTACCGCATCCGGACGGATCGCGACGAGCGCATCCGCCAGTACCGGGCGATGGAAGCCGATCTGGAGAAACTCGGCTTCAAACAGGTGCGCGTGCCCAACGACGACCTCGAAGTTTTCGACCCGCTCGCCGAGATGAAAGTCGGGAGCATCCCGAGCAAGAACATCCGGGCGCTCGTCGATCTCCCCGCCGTGAAGACGGTGATCGCCCGCAAAGCCGGGGAGAAACTGCCGGTGGATGCGAAGAAGCCCATCCAAGTGCGGATGGCGATCCCGAAGAATTTGTCCGGTCGCGAACAGCGAATGCTGCACGAGCAAACCGTGGCCCACCTCGGCTTGCTCGGGTTCGTCGAATCGATCGGCTACCAACACGACGGCTTCGGCACCATCCGCGGGGCCATCCCCGCCGGCGTGATCCCGAGCTTGTTGAAAGATCTGAGAACGCTCCCCGGCGGCTGGCTCTTCTCGGGGAGCGCCAAGGCCTCTTTGCCGGCGCCGTTCAATTCCAACGTGCCGCTGCGGTTCATCGAAGTCCTGCCCGATCTCCCCGCCGATGCGGTCTCGTTCGCCCCGGCGACCAACCTCGGCAAGTTGACGGCGGAACTCAAAGCGATCGTCGACGATCCCACGCAGGCCGACAAACCGTTGGTGATCGAAGCGATCTTCGAAGGCGACTTGGGCACGAGCGCCCGCGATGAACGGATCGCATTGAAGACGTTGGCGACCGGTTCGAGCGTCGAAGGCTTCGTCGGCCGCGTGGCGACGATTCGCGTTCCAAAAGCTTCGTTGGCCCTGAAGGTCGCGGAATACTGGGAGGTTCGCCACCTGCGGTTGCCGCGGATGGCGACCGAGACGGCCAAGCCCGTCGTCGATTCCAAAGCCGTGGCCGACTTCCTCAAAGCCTCGAACTTGGGCGAGCTCCACAAACGCGGCTACGATGGCACCGGTGTGCGGATCGTCGTGCTGGCTTCGGAGTTCCCAGGCCTCGCCGCCATGATCGGCAAAGAACTCCCGGCATCGACGAAGTTGTTCGACTTGACCGGGGAAGTGCGGCCGACGATGGAGCCGCTCCCGGCGTTGCCGGGCCGAGTGGGCACGGGCACCGCCACCGCGCTGGTCGCGTCCGCGGCGGCGCCGAAGGCCAAAATCACCTGCGTCCGCATCGATCCCGCGTCGTTCCATCAGCCTTTCACGGTCGCCCAAGCCGTCGTCGGCGAACTCGGGTTCTCCGCGGCGCTCGTGACGCGCGCCGAAGAAATGACCGTCCTCGCGGATCGGTTGCTCGCCGATCGGCGCGGCGCGGTGGAACGGTACCGCAAAGCCTTTTCCAACCTGACCGATGACGTGAAAGCGAAGAAGGAACGCGACGATGCGGCGGCAGAGTTGACCGGCGTGCAGAAGCGCGAAGCCGAGTTCAAAGCCCTCACCGACCGCTTCGCCGTGCTGAAGGTCGGCCTCGAGAATTTGTCGGGCGCGGGCATCGTCATCAACACGCTCGTTTGGGAAACGGGCCATCCGCACGACGGGCTGAGCGACCTGAGCCAATACCTCGAAAGGAAGTTCGCCGTGGGCGCGGCCCGCAGCGCGATCAAGGCGAGCAAGCGGGTGCCGGCCCCGGCGTGGATCCAAGCCGGGAGTATTTCCACGGGTCAAATCTGGGCCGGGGCGTTCCTCGACCGCGACGACAACGGCACGATGGAGTTCACCCGTTCGAACGCGATCCCCGCCAAGCGCTGGACGCCCGAATTGAACTTCTTCAACTACACCGCGACGGACGGGAAAGCCCGAGCCGCGCTGCCGAAGGATCTGAAGATCCGCGTCTCGTTGCAGTGGCGGGAACCCCACGACGAGAACGCGTTCCTTCCGGTCGAGCCGGCGTTCCCGTTCCGGTTGCGCCTGCTCCGCCAAGTCGATTCCGATGCCAAAGTTCACGCCACGGACGATTTCGTCGAAGTCGCCCGCAGCGTCGGCGACCCGGTGCGCTTGACTTCGACTCCCGGATCGGGAACCTACGAAGCCTCGTTCGACGTCGTGCTCCCCGCCGATGGGGTCTACGCCTTGCGGGTCGAAGGCGGCCTCGCCGCACCGACGCAGATCAAAGCGATTCAGCAAGGGCTGGAAATCCGCCCCCGCATCATGGTGGAAATCCTCGACACCGCCCAAGCCGGGAAGGGGAGCGTCCGATTCGAAACCTACGCTCCGGCCGGAGTGGGTGTCGGCATCCCCGGCGATTCCACGGCCGCGCTCACGATCGGCCAAGCCGGATCGGTCACGGGCAGCGGCCCCGGCATCGCGATCAGCGGCAAACCCGACCTACTCGCCCCCAACGCCGGTTACGCCGGCGGACTGGCCGCGAGCGTTCTGACCGCGGGCGTCCGACCCGCCGGGATGATTCGGGCGCTGGCGTTGCAACCGGGTGCGCCGCTGGTGCTGCCGAAAGAGTGGATCGAATCGTTGACGCCGAAGGGGCGTTAATCCGCCGCGAGCACGAGCAACTCGCCGCGCCCGCCCGTGAGCACATCGCCGCGATAGCACTTCGCAGTCGTTCGTCGGGGAAGCTCGGGCCATTCCCGCTTACGGAAGAGGTCGAGGTACGCCGGGTCGTATTCGCAGGAGTAACGGAAGCCCGACGAGACCGGTTCCTTCTGACCGCAAGCGATCAACGTGCCGCGCTTCATCCCCGCACCGGCGCGGGGGCCGAATCCGTTCAACCCGAGGATGGTTCCCGCGATCATCGACGCCCCGGCGAACTCGCCGACGGTTCCTTGGACGACAATGATCCCGCGCCGCATCAGTAACCCGAGTTCGTCGCCGGCGTTTCCCTTCACGGTGATCGATCCGCCGCGCATCCCGTGGCGCGATCCCCGATAAGCCGAGCCGACGTTGTGCCCGGCGTCGCCGACAACGCAGATCAATCCCCCGCGCATCTCGGCGCCGAGCCAGTCGCTCGCGCTTCCAAAAATAGCGAGGGTGCCCCCCGTCATTCCGGCACCGGCGTGCAGTCCGGCGTCCCCCTCCACGAAAATAGCACCGCGTGACATGCCCGCCCCGAGCGATTTGATCCGCCCGGTGTCGCCGCTGAATAAGAGCGATTCTTCAAATTCGCTCTTCGAGATCGCGGCGACCTCCCCGAGTTCGATCCACCGATTGCCCAACAAAACAGGGAGCTTCGCGATTTGTGATTCGCCGAGCGTGCACAATCGATCCGGGGTGATGCCGGGAAACTCCAGTGGTATCGTCGAATCGTGGCGGACGGTGATCTTCATGCCGAAGCCCCCCCGGCGAAGAGGGAGTGCAGGCGAATGTGGAACGGGCCGAGCTTGCCTCCGTAGTTCCCCGCCGTGATTTGCAGCACACCTGGGCGGTCGCAAGCGGCGACAATGCCGTCGCGCATCGCTCGTTCCACCACCGCGAGCGTTAATCCGTCGATCACGATCTCGTACATGGCATTCGCGCCCTCGGGCAATGCCGACTTCACGACCCCGCGGAGCGTCGGGCAGTAGGCTTCGTTCGTGCTCGCCTTCAAATTCGGATACTTGCTACCGACTTTACTCCCGGAGCGGACGATGCCGCCAGGGAAAGGGAGCAGCACACCTGGGATGGCCCGCATTGCCCGCACAGCGGCCTCGGCTGCCGCGAGCGTTTCCGCTTGCGATTTCCCGGCGATGATGAGGTTTCCCCCGGCGACCCCCTTCGTCGTACCGAAGCTGTCCTCGCAGAGGAATTCGCCGTCCATCGTCGGGATGCGCCAATAGCGTTTGGCGTTGATCTGCTTGCTGATTTGCCAACCGTCGCCGAAGTAACGGAGATTGCCGCCGATGCGGATCGACTTATCGGGGTCGCCGTCCAACCCGTTGTACACGGCGGTCGTGGCGCAAGTGAGCAAGCATTGCCCGACGCGGTTGACTAGGGCCTTTTGCAAAGCATCGCGGCTGAAGCCGAAGAAGAGCAACGCGAAGCCGGGGCGACCATCCGGGGTTTCTTCAGGGGAGAGTTCGCATTCGATCCCCGCCTCGGCGTCGCAGCCGATGACGCTGCTGGCATACCCGGTCGCGGCGGTCGCACCGGTGCGGGCCCATTCCGATGTCGCGGCGGTGACCACGACCCGAGCGGCCGTCATGGGGAAGGCTTCGGCGAAGGTATCGACGATCTCAACGTCGCGGATTCGCATGGGTTACCAACCGCTGTGAACGTCTTCTTGCTTATCGCGGTTCAGCGGATGGAATGTCTCGAATCCGATGAGTTGCCATTGGCCCGTCGGCCCTTTCACGAACCGCGCCCGGACGTAGCGGTGGAGCAACTCGGCATCGGCCCCTTCGGGCTTGGCATCGAAGCCGACGACCACCGTGTTGCCGTCGACGAAGTGAATATCGTCGCGGTTGAAGTCCCAGAAGGCGATTTTGCGATTGTTGAACTTCGCGAACTCCAAGCCCTCTTTGACATCTTTCTTCTTCTTGCCCTTGTGCTCGAAATTCTCCGCGATGTGCTTCTCGAACTTGGTCCAATCCCCGGTGTTGAAATCGGCTTGGATCTCGTTCGCCTTCCGCACGACGACCTCGCGCGGACTGTCGAGAAGGCGATCGAGCAGAATCAGACCGAAGAACAAAGCGGCGACCACCCCGGCCGCGACGAGCGTCTTCCGCGTGCGGTAGCGGTACCAGATGCCGAGGGCCACCAGCATCGCGATGAATAGCGCGATGAAGAGGCTATCCGGGGGGTCGCTGAGAAGCGTCGGCATCGGCTGTCTCCGCGGACTACGACTTCATCTCGGCGCCGTAGATCGCGGCGGCGCCCAGTTCTTCTTCGATCCGCAGGAGTTGATTGTACTTGGCGATGCGATCGGTTCGGCTGGCGGATCCCGTCTTGATTTGCCCGCAGTTGGTCGCCACGGCGAGGTCGGCGATGGTCGTGTCTTCGGTTTCCCCGCTGCGGTGGCTGAGGATCGCGGTGAACTTGTTCCGCATCGCGGTCTGCACCGCATCGAGCGTCTCGGTCAGCGTGCCGATCTGATTCACCTTCACGAGGATGCTGTTGCCGCAGCCCTCGGCGATGCCGCGCTTCAGTCGGGTGGTGTTGGTGACGAACAAATCGTCGCCGACGAGTTGGATTTTGCCGCCGAGCTTCGCGGTGAGTTTCTTCCACCCGGCCCAGTCGTCTTCGCTCAGGCCGTCTTCGATGGAACGGATCGGGTACTTCGCGCACAGCCCGGCCCAGAGGTCGATCATCTCATCGGTGCTGATGACCTTGTCCGGGGCGCTCTTGAAGAAGCAGTATCCTTCCTTGCCCTTGTGCTTGGCTTCCTCGTACAGTTCGGTGCAAGCGGGATCGAGGGCGAAGGCGACTTGCTCGCCGACTTTGTACCCGGCCTTCTCGATGGCTTGGGAGATCGTCGCCAGCGCTTCGTCGGCCGAGGGGATGTTCGGGGCGAAGCCACCCTCGTCGCCGACGGCCGTGTTCAGCCCCTTGTCGTGGAGCACCTTCTTGAGGGAGTGAAACACCTCCGCCCCCATGCGCAGGCCTTCGCGGAAGGTCGAGGCACCCACCGGGACGATCATGAACTCTTGGAAATCGACGGTGCTATCGGCGTGCTTGCCGCCGTTGAGCACGTTCATCAACGGCACCGGCAGCACGGTCGCGTTCGTCCCGCCGATGTAGCGGTAGAGCGGCAGGCGGGCCGTTTTCGCCGCGGCGTGCGCCACGGCCATCGACACGCCGAGAATCGCATTCGCCCCGAACTTCGCCTTGTTCGGCGTTCCATCGAGCATGACCATGGCCGCGTCGATGGCGACTTGCTCGAAGACTTCCATGTCGAGCAGAGCCGGGGCGATGGTCTCATTCACGTTCGCCACCGCATTCAACGTGCCTTTGCCGAGGTAGCGTTTCTTGTCGCCGTCGCGCAGTTCCACCGCCTCGTGGGCGCCGGTGCTCGCCCCGCTCGGCACGGCCGCGCGGCCGACGATCCCGCTCTTCAACGTGACTTCGACTTCCACGGTCGGGTTGCCCCGGCTGTCGAGGATTTCGCGGGCGTGGACTTTCCGGATGGTCGAGAGGCTCATGGGTGCGTTCATCGGCGAAGGACGGGGGAACGCGGACGATCCGCGCGGGCGATGATGGGATACGGTGAACCTAAGCGGGGTCAAGGGAACCGACTCAGCTCCGCCGGTACTCCTCCCGCAGCTTCGCCAAGTTGCTCGGGTCCAATTCCTCGCCGTCGGGGCCTTCCTTCGGCGTCTCCAGAATCATCGGCAGACGGTCGAAGCGCGGATCGTTCACGAGCATCCGGAACGCCCCATCGCCGATCTGACCCAAGCCCAATCCGGCGTGGCGGTCGACCCGGCTCCCCAGCGGTTTCACGCTGTCGTTGACGTGGAATAGCTTCAAATGTTGCAAGCCGATCACATCGTCGAACTCTCGGAAGGTCGCCGCGAATCCCTCCGCGGTGTGAATCGGATAGCCCGCCGCGAAAACGTGACAAGTGTCGAGGCAGACTCCGAATCGCTCCGGTTCGCGAACGCCATCGCGGAGAACTGCGAGGTGCTCGAACCGGTGGCCGAGGCTCGTCCCTTGCCCGGCGGTCGTTTCCAGAAGCACTTGGGCCTTGAACCCGCCGCAGCGCCGCGCGGCGGTGTTCAACCCGTCGATGACGCGCTTCAACCCGGCGTCGTCCCCGCTGCCGACGTGGGCGCCGGGGTGCATCACGAGGTAAGCCAGCCCGAGTTGCTCGGCCCGCTCCCACTCGATCGCGAATGCGTCTATCGATTTTTGAAACAGCTCATCGCCCGGCGCGGCGAGGTTGATGAGGTACGAATCGTGTGCAGTCAAGAGCCGCAGTTTCGCCGCCCTCGCGGCCGATTGGAAAGCCGCGGCGTCCGCGTCCGAGATCGGCTTCGCGGCCCACTGGCTGGCGTTCTTCGTGAACAGCTGAAGGGTATCGCAGTGGAACCGGACGGCGGTGGCGACGGCGTTCGTCAATCCGCCGGCGATGGAGAAGTGCGCCCCAAACAATGGCATGGCATGGCCCGATCAAATCCGGCTCCCCCTCTCCGCATCGGAGAGGGGGGTGAGGTCTGTTCGAGGACTACTTCAGCAGCTTCTTCACGTCGTCTTCGATGGCCTTGGCCCAGATGCTGTACCCCTCTTCGCTGAGGTGCAAGAGGTCGGGCATCACTTTGCGTTCGAGGCCGCCGTCCTTGTTGAGCAACTT
>JANOSQ010000457.1:0-2919 GCA_031415915.1 Fimbriiglobus sp.
GGCGTCAGCCCTCCGAGGATTTGAACTGCACTGAGTTTCGCATCCTCGGAGGGCTGACGCCCACCGCTCGGGAGAACCCCAAGAATCCGCTCCCGCACCCCCTCGGCCTTTCGACCTTCCCTTTCCCACGGCACTCCCTAAAATCGACGGTTCCTAAATCGGCGACCCCAGCAGAGGCTTTTTCGATGGCAGACCGCATGTCGACCGCGACCCGCATGGACCGCGCCCGCGCCAACGGGAAGGTCACCCGCAAGGAAAATGGTCATTTCAAGCAGAAGGAACGCTCGGCCCGCGATCTGCGCATGGTCGAACTGCTCAAGAAGGGCAAGTACCCGTACACCCCGTCGATCGCGAGTTGGGTGAGCGCTCAACTCGGCAAGCCCTTCACGCTGCTGACCGAAGCCGAAGTGGCGGCTCTGGCGAAGTAGTCAACTCGCCGTCGGGTCCGGGGCCGGGGCGTGGCTCCGGCAGTAGGCGAAAAACCTCGGGAAGAGCGGGATGCGCCTCCACAGTTTGTGCCAGCCCCGACCCTGCACCACGGCCGGGCGGCTGCAGAAGCTGCAGCGGGTGATCGTCCCATCCGCATTCTCGATGGCATCGCTGCGGAAATCGGCATCGTGCTCGGCCATCATCTCCCGGGTGACACCCCGGCGGGACAATTCCCCCTCGAACAGATCGAGCGCCGCCGGTTCCATTTCGCCCCGGTAGACGGTCACGCGGTCGAGCAAATCTTCGTCGTCCGCTTTCCGCATGAACGCCGCGACTTTCTTCAAATCCAAGTCCATGCGTTACTTCCCGGCCAATGAGGGGTTTTTCAGAATGGGGCCGCACTTCGTGGAACGCGCCCCGCGGGTTTCGCGTCGGTATCCTAACGGGCCGGCCCGCGATTCCCAAAAGGGGTTCGCCCGAATCCGAATCTCGGTTTAGAATAACGCGGATAACGCTCGCCGACCTTCGACAATCCAATTGTTTCACTCCCCCCGATTTCTGCTCTCCGCAGGAGGGTGCCGATGCTCCGCTTCACCGCCTCGCTCTTGGTCGCCGGCTTCGCGGCCGTGCCCCTGTTCGCGGCCGACCCGCCCGCCAAAGAGGGCGGCGCGGCCCCGCTCATGACCGCCACCCAAGCGATCAACCAGTACATCGCCGACGGCTACGAGAAAGCCGGCATCAAGAAACCCGCCGAGAAAGCCACCGACCTCGAATTCCATCGCCGGGCTTTCCTCGACCTCATCGGCCGCATCCCGATGGCAGTCGAAGTCCTCGATTTCGAAGCCGACCGCACTCCGAATAAGCGGGCCAAGCTCATCCGTCGGTTGGTGTACGGCGTGAAGAACGACAAGGGCGAAGAGGTAGAATTCAAGCCCTTCGGCAAGCCGGTGATGATCGAAGGCAAGCTCCGCGGCTTGGACTATCCCAACGAGTACGCCGACCACTGGGCGGATATGTGGACCGTTTGGCTCATGTCGCGTACGACGCACCAGACCTACCGCGATCAAATGCAGTCTTGGCTCGCGGTTCAGTTCAGCAAGAACATCCCGCACAACGAACTCGCGAAGCTGCTCATCGGCGCCCAAGGGGAAACCAACAAGAACGGGGCCGTGAACTTCGTGCTGCACCACCTCGGCGAGAAGCCGACCATCGGCACCGACCCCGGCCACATGGACGCCGTGCCGATCACCTCGCGGATCACCCGGCTCTTCACCGGCCTGCAAACGCAATGCACCCAGTGCCACGATCACCCGTTCAACAAGGAATGGATCCAAAGCGACTTCTGGGGCACCAACGCCTTCTTCCGCCAGACCCGCCGCAGCGCCAACCCGACGCCGCGCCCCGGCACCGGCAACAACAACATGATGGCCTTCGCCCAAATCAACCTGATGGACGACGACGGCGTGAACAAAGATCCCCGCGTCTTCTTCGAACGCCGCGACGGCAAGTTGATGTCCACGAAGCCGACCTTCCTCAAGGATTACGCGCAGGCCGACAGGGGCGAGTTCTCCACGAAGAAGCTCCCCGGCGACATGGCCGGCAAGACCCGCCGGCAACTGCTGGCCGAGTACGTCGTGCAGCACGACAACTTCGCCAAGGCCTACGTCAACCGGATGTGGGGTCACCTCTTCGGTCGCGGGCTGAACAAGGAACCGAGCATCGACGACTTCGGTAGCCACAACGAAGTGGTTCACCCCGAGTTGCTGGAGAAACTCGCCGGGGACTTCGTGAAGTACGGCTACGATAGCAAAGCCCTCCTCGAAGCGATCTGCACCAGCGACGTCTACGGCCTCAGCCACGTCGCCAACAAGGACTACGCCGACGAGAAGTACAACCCGTACTTCGCCCGGATGCCGCTGAAAGCCCTCTCGCCGGAAGTGCTGCACGCGTCCCTGACGCAAGCGACCAAGTCGGACGACGAAGTCGCCGACAAGACCGTCCGCGGCCGCAACCGCGAAAACTGGCTCGAAAAGCTGGTGCGCAACTTCGGCGACGACGAAGGCAACGAGGTGACCTTCAACGGCACCGTCGTCCAAGCCCTGCTCATGATGAACGGCGCCGAGTTGAACAAAGCGATCATGAAGAAGGGGAGCAACGTCGTCGACGGCATCATGGCCAAGCACAAGAAGCTGCAAGGGAAAGCCTTCAGCGCCGCCGTGATCGACGAACTGTTCGTCACCACGGTCAACCGGCACGCGACGCCGAAAGAACTCGCCGCGCTCATCGACGTGCAAGACGGGATCATCGTGCCGAAGCGGGACGAACCGCCGAAGACCGGCACCGCGCCGACCACCGGGGCGACTCCCAAGCCGCCCGTCAAACCCCCGGTGGGAACCAAGCCCCCGGGCAAGATCCCCGGCGAGGCCATCGTCGGCACCGCCGCCGGCGACCCGGTGTTCTACCAAGACGTGTTCTGGGCGCTGCTGAACA
>JANOSQ010000458.1:0-2989 GCA_031415915.1 Fimbriiglobus sp.
ATGTCCCGCAACCGTCGCGGAAGATCGGCAACGAACTCGCCGTGCCGCCCAAACCGGTCATCGATGAACTGCCGCCGCCGCGGACGGTCACGATTCCGACCCTGAGCATTCCACCCACCCTGACGCCCCCACCCGGAGATGGTCCCATGTTGCCCTTGAAGAAAATGACGCTGTCCACCGCGATGGGCGTCGCCCTCGCACTCGCCCCGACCTCGGCCCTCCGCGCCGCCGAGCCGGTGCCCCAGCCCGAGTTGAAAGCCGTCGAAACCGCGCTGAAGAAAGAGATCTCGGATCTCAAGGACGAGCTGAAGAAAGCCAAGGACATGGTCGCTACGCTCGACGAGCAAGTGCTCGGCCGCAAAGACGGCAAAGTGATGGTACCCGCCGACGCCGGCCTGATGAGCCGCATGGACAAGATCGAAAAGGCCATCAAGTCGATGGAGTCGAAGATCGCGTCGCTCGATGAAGCGATGTCGAAGCGGACGGTCGGTTCATCCCCGCTCGAAGGCACCAAGCCGGCCGCGGGCATGGGCAAAGTGAAGGTCGTGAACGAGTTCGGCACCAAGATTTCGATCATGGTGAACGACAAGTCGTACCCGATCGACCCGTCGCAGACGAAGGAAATCGAAGTGGCGATGGGCAGCTTCAGCTACCTCCTGCTCGCCGACGGCACCACCAAGACGACCAGCGCGATCAAAGACGGCGAGACCGTGACCCTGCGGATCCGCTGAGGCTGTCCGATCGATTCGGACCGAGTATGGGCACCTTCCGGTGCCCATACTGCATTTGTGGTGAACCCAAGCCAGTGAGTTTCTCCGAGGGAGATTTCCGCCAGCCAAGCGGGTGCGCCTCTCGATGTTGGCCTCTGCGACAAGTCACCCCTATTCCTTCCCCCACCACTTCGCACAATACTCATCACCACTCGGGGAACAAATCATGGCTGAGCCGGTCGTCATCGCCACCTGGGCCTTTGGTAAACTCGCCGTGGAAGTCGCTTCCAAACTGCTGACCGAAGGCAAATCCGCGCTCGATGCGGTGATGGCCGGCGCCCAAGCCGTCGAGAACGACACCAGCGTCCGCTCCGTCGGCTTCGGCAGCTTGCCCGACCGCATCGGCCGGTTGACGCTCGACTCCTGCGTGATGGACGGCAAGACGCTCGACTGCGGGGCCGTCGCGGGGTTGGAACACATCCGCAGCGCCTCGGCCGTGGCCCGCCGGGTGATGGAGAAGACGCCGCACGTGTTGCTCACCGGCGAAGGGGCCAAGTGGTTCGCCTTGCAACAGGGCTTCGCACTCGAGATGCCGCACACGCTCGACGGCATCCGCGAGTGGATCGAGAAGCATCCGAAGGCCAAGAAGCCGGGGGATAAGGAACAGTACAGCGGGCCGGAGGACATCACGCTGCCGATCAGCGAGTGGAACCACGACACCGTGACGGTGCTCGGGTTGGACAAAGCCGGGCACCTCGGTGGCGTCTGTACGACTTCGGGCTTGGCCTACAAACTTCCGGGCCGCGTGGGCGATTCGCCGATCATCGGCGCCGGGTTGTACGCCGACGACGAAGCGGGTGCGGCCGGGGCGACCGGCGTCGGCGAGGAAGTCATCCGCATCAGCGGTAGCACGTACGTGGTGGAAGCGATGCGTGGCGGGAAGAAACCGCAGGAAGCCTGCGAACTCGCGGCCCGGCGGATCAACACGGTTGCCACGCGCCGGGGCGTCCACCCGCCGCGGGTTGCGTTTATCGCGCTCAGCCCCAAAGGGGAAATCGGCGCGGCCTGCACCGAAGCGACGGCGTTCCAGTACGCCGTGTTCAAAGGTGGTAAGATCGAACTGCTGAAGGCGAAGGAAATCGCCCTGAACAAGTGATGGGGTGAGTCATGATCGCCAATCAGACCGAGACTTTGAGCGAACTCTACGAGAAGGATGAAACCGCGTGGCTCGACGCCATGGCGGAGTTGGCGACGCACGGCCGCGCGGAATCCCTCGACCTCGTCAACCTCGCGGAGTTCCTCGAATCCATGGCCAACCGCGACCGCCGCGAATCGAGTAGCCGCTTGTTGCTGTTGCTGATGCATCTGCTGAAATGGGAGTATCAGCCCGAAGCGCGAACCGGCTCGTGGCGGAGGACGATTTCGGAACAGCGTCGGCAACTCCGCGAAATCTGCGAGTCCGGAGTGTTGCAGAATTACATCCGCGCGCGATTCGAGCAAACTTACGATCAGGCGAGATATCAAGCGTCAATCGAAACGGATCTGCCACTCGAACGATTCCCGTCCCATTGTCCATTCTCGTTGGACGAACTGCTTTCCGATTCCGAATTGCCCGGCTGACGTTCAATCCAAATTGGCCACTTCGCCGCCGGCGGGGGTGATGGCCCCCCAGAAGACCGTTTCGTCGACGCCGGGGCGGATCATGCGGACGCTGCCGTCGAACATCGCCACGAGCAACCCCCCCGGAATACGGGGTCTGGAGTTGGCGAGCATCGGCCAAGTTCGGCTTGGGCCGGACTTGGAACGTGATGCCGGGAACCGACGGCCGTGTGACGGGGCTGGCTCCCGATGTGACGGGGACGATGTCGTCCCAGCCGGCATCGGCGAACGACGGGCGGCGTTCGCCGACGGTCCCCAACAAATACCCTGGAATGAATCCCTCGAAGGCGGCGTTTGCTTCGGCGTACATCATCTGCGACCAATCCGTGTACTCGAAAGGCGGGTAAAATCGCTGGAAGTAGCGCTCCGCGAAGGCGATGGTGTTCGAGGTGCCGTCGGTGATCCCGAGCGGAAACTTGATCGGCCCTTTGAAGCCGATCAAGTTGAAGTCGCAGCTGGTCATACCCCCCCCTCTGGGGAATGTAACCGTTCACCGGGTAAACGCCTAAAATTCAGGGACTTTATCGCTCAATTTCACATATTTGAGTCGAATTTGTCTCAAATATGTATGTTCGGAACTCGAAATCGCCTGAAAAACAGCGGCAAAACCCAGTGAACGG
>JANOSQ010000459.1:0-3087 GCA_031415915.1 Fimbriiglobus sp.
CGCGCCAGGGCGTCGTGGCGGGGACTCCCGAGTACATGTCGCCGGAGCAGGCGCGCGGTGAGGCGCTCGATGGCCGCTCGGATTTGTTCAGTCTGGGCTGCGTGCTGTACGAGATGGCGACCGGCGTGTCGCCGTTCCGCACCGATTCGACGATGGCCACGTTGCGGCGGATCGTCGATGAAACCCCTCGGGCGATCTCGTCATTGAATCCGGAGTTGCCGACATGGTTCGTGGCGTTCGTGGAACGGCTGCTGGCCAAAGACCCGGAGCAGCGATTCGCATCCGCCCGCATCGTGAGTGAGTTGCTGGCGAAGTGTTTGGCGCACGTGCAACAACCCACCACAGAAGCGTTACCGAAGGAACTAGAAATGAATGCGACAACTGTTCCGCACTTGTGTTGGCACGAAGTGACCGACGAAGGTCCGAGGATGCGTTGGAGACGTGTGGCTGTGTTGCTGGCTTCGATCACAGCCGGATACCTCGCCACGGCGGCAGTGCTCATTTACGGGTTGGGCGTCGATATCCGCTGGTCCACCATCGGCTCGTGTTATGTGTTCGTCTGCATGGGACTGGTGACCTCGGTCGAACTCGAACGGCAGCGGGCGATTCACGGCAAATGGCGATTTCGCTTTGCCCTGAACGCGACGCTGATCATCGCGGCACTTGCGGCCGTTGGCATCGCGCTAATTGCCCTAGACGCATCTACACAACTGGAAGCGATTCGGCAGTCGACTGGCCAAACCCGCTTGTATCTGAACCCCAACGGTGGACATATCGAAGGCCCGCATGCTTCTGTGTTTTACATCCGTGATTCGAAGCGCGTGAAGTACGTCCTGTTTCATGCGGCCCGCTTTGTTTCGTCCAGCGATACTTCCGGGAATCGGGAGCGCGGAAGTATCACATTGACCAATGGCAAGACGTTCGGCTTCGACTGCGAGCCTCCCCATGAACCCCTCTTGCAAATCAATGGCAGGGAATACGACTTGCGGGAGGGGGCCGTTTTTGAGCTGCGCGATGACGGCTCGTTGACTCAGCACGGATTGTTTCCGACGCTCAAGGAAGCCCAGTCGCCAGACAACATGCAACGACTCATTGCCCAGTTACTCGAAATCGAACTTGATCCGGTGCCGCCAAAGCCCTATCTCACGGCGGTGGAGCTTGAGCAGCGGATTCAGTTGGCTGGTCGCGAGCTGTTCTATAGTCGCATGGAGTTGACTCAGGAATTCAAGACGCTCTGGACAACAAAGGACCAGAAGCGGGAGATCGTGACTTCGAAGGGAACGGGTCGCTGGTTGAAGAAAGGCGGGATGACTCGCATCGAAAGCGATCGGATGGTTCCGGGAACGGGGACCAACGAATTGCAGCCAGAGCAATGGACGACCGGGCAAGACGGAGACCGCGCCTACTCGTGGAACCGCGTGACCAAATCCATCAGCTACGGAGCGTTGAGGCCCGGCGCGATTGCCTACGCCCCCAACCTGTTCTTCTGGGGACGATCAGCGATTGCGTTTCCTCATCCAATGTTCGGGCCCAATCCCAAGATCACACAGGCCACTCGCGATGGTCGCGATGAAGTTGATGTGGTCGTTGATGATCTCCAGACGAAAATCTCGGTGCGATATGTGGGCATCGTCCGAGATCGCGGTTACTTGCCGACTCGCGTAGAAACGCGAACCAACGGTAGGCTCGAATCACAAGTGGAGTTTCAGGACTTCTTCCAACCGCGCCCCGGTGTGTGGGCCGCGAAAACCATTCTGTGGACCGCCTGGTCTGCCGACGACGATGTCGATGGAAAACCCATTGTCGCAAGCCGCACGAAGTTCACGGTCACCAAACTGGAACTTGGCGACGACGCCAAACTCCAGGACGAGGATTTCAAGCTCAAGCTTCCAGACGACACCAAAGTCGTCGATCCTGCGACGGCAAACGCGGCCGCGACCTCGTCGGCAGACGCACAGCCTTTGGATCGCAAGAACGCCCGCTCGGCCGTTGAAGCCTACGTCTCGGCAGCCCTCGCCGGACGAATTGATCAAGCCGTATCGATGGCGAAAAACGCTCCGGGAGATCCCAAACAAATTGAAGGATTTTCCAAACAACTCAATGTCCAACGACTGGCCATGAAATCGGTCTATGTGAATGACCCCGCAAAGCCGGTGACAGCTCTGGCCACTTCGGAAGTGGTGAAGCTCACCAAAAAGCAGCCCGACGGTCAGCGCGATGGATTCCTGTTGCTGACACTCACGATGAGCGACGAAGGCTGGTTTGTCACCGACATCGACTTCGAGTCCGAAGAGGGTGCCGATGATGAGTTGAAGAAGTTCCTCGAAGCCAATCCGAAGTCGATTGGCGTGCCTCCGTTGACGGCACCCGTCGCAACCGAGAAGTAGCCGGCGAACTTCCACCACGTTGAGGAGTCATTTATAATGAAGCGAGCAGCAGCGATAATTGTAGCCATCGTGTTTTCCTTGGTCAGTTCGGTACATGCGGATTACACCGTGACAGACCACGGGACGTGGCCGAATAGTTGGCCGAAGGAATTGGAGCCGCTACGAAAGCAATCGCAAACGTTTGGGGGTCCGATACACGAGATGCTGCACCACGCAATCGCGTTCACCAAGCGGGATGAGTTTGAGTCAGCCTGGCCGCAACTCCTGAAGGTCAAGTCCAGGGGAGCCCCGATCGTGCTGAGGCGGGGTCCGAGTTTCTGGCTGGGTGACAAGGCCACCGCAGGGATTTGCGTCCACACGCCGCCTGCGGGCGAAGCCCCGATCGCCGACGGGAAGGATGCGAAGGGAAACTGGGAAAAGACCATCTACATCGAGCTGATTGTGGACGGCGAGATCATCGACCTGAACCGCATTCCGCTCCCCGCCGATACCCCGATCATCGACGAGCGATTCCCGAAGAATGGCTCAGAGAAACAAGTGCAGTCCACGCCGACCGAACCCAAACCCCAAGCTCTCGATTTGCCTTGGGAGTGGGTGACTTCGGACGACAGCGATCTTTCGCTACGGCTGCGTGTCAAGTCAGCACTTCTGGCAACTCAGGACAGCATTTTCGTCATTGCCGAGATTCGTAACAATACAT
>JANOSQ010000460.1:0-8096 GCA_031415915.1 Fimbriiglobus sp.
CCCGGACAAACTCCCGCTCGACACCGACAACGACTTGATCCTCATCAATGACAAAACGACCCCCGCCATCGGCTCGATCTCGCACCTCACGGGTAAGATTGTCGACGCCAAGGGCAACCCGCTCACGGGGGCCGTCGTCGAAATCTGGCAGTGCGACGGCAACGGCGTCTACCTGCACACCGGCGACAGCAAGGGCAAGCAGAAGGAGCAGGACAAAGCCTTCCAAGGCTTCGGCCGCTTCCTGACCGGCAAGACCGGCGAGTACTATTTCCGCACCATCAAGCCGGTGCCCTACCCCGGTCGAACGCCGCACATCCACTTCAAGATCAAGAAGGGGAACAAGGAACTGCTCGTGACGCAGATGTACGTCGCCGGCGACCCCGGCAACGAGAAGGATTTCATCTACACCGCGGTGAAAGACAAGAAAGCGCGCGAGTCGATCACGGTCGAGTTCGCCAAGATCAAGGAGTCGAAAACGGGCGAACTGAGCGCGAGCTTCAACATCGTGCTGGGTGCGACGCCGATCATCGATTGAATCAGTCGTCGTAGCTCTCGAAGACTTCGCCGACGTCGTCTTCGATGCGGCGTTGGAGTTCGGAAAATCAATCCCCCCGCCAAAGCACCGCTTCCGTGACGGATGTGGTCGCCCAGACATATTGTTGCGCCGAGCGGATCCTCGCAACCAACACCATCGCTTCGGAAGGTGAACCGCTGAGCGCTTTGGATCTCGCGATTCCATTGAGTTCGTTGTCGGGAAGGGTCGAATCGGCCAGAAGGGGGATGATTGTCCAGAACTTCCGCGGAGTGCCGGATTCGAAATACGCGATCTCTGCGGCTTCGTTCAACCTGAGTTCGCGTTCCGGAGCTTTCAACCAAGACGTGTCTCCCGGATCGTTCAATACCGCGAGGGTATCCGGGTGGGCACCCGCACGGCCAAAGATGCGCCGGGGGGAATTCGACCCGAGTCGGTCTATGACCGGAAACGCCTTATTCTTGGTATTTCTCGGGGCGTTCCCGAGGCGGCGCCACTCCAACTCCGCCGCGGCCGCCTTCCGAACGTGGTAGTCTTGGAATGGATTGTCGGTCGGATTCTTCGTGATCCGGTCAATCTGCTCGGTGCGCAAGTAAGCCCAGGCCATTCCGACTTCGGCGAGCAGGAACCCTCGGTTGTGTTTGTCCGGATCCGCTTCGGCCACGGCGAGGGCCGCATCGGGATCGATCCAAGCCCAATGCGCGATGACGAAATACTGGGGAACGCGCGCCCACGCCTTTTCGATATCGTAGTGCATCATCACTTCCGAAACCCGCTCGTGAGTCACACCGTTGTCGATCGCGTAGGTCGCCAGCACGCCCGTGATTGAATCCCTCCGGCCGCTACTCCAGCGTCCGGATGCAATGGCGCAGGCGTACTCCGCCGTGCGGCGAACTCCCCATAGCTTCGTCATGACCGCCAGATACAAGTTCGGATCGAGCGCCGATCAAACACCCGAGTGAGACATACCCCTTCGTTCGGGCATCTTCCACCAGCACGGCGATGCGGTCGACCGTCGCGGCGCGATCCACCCGGCGATCGAGAATCGCCTGCCACAATCGCACCTCGAAGTACAGCGTGCCTTTCTGGTATTCACTGACCCGCTCGTGATTGGTGCGCGAAATCGTGCCGGGCGGCTCCGGTTTCTCAACCCACAGGGCACCGTCCGCCAATGCGCGACGGCCATCGGCGATGGCGAGCGAAAGCAGTTCATCGCGGAGTTTCAAATCCCACGGCGCCACGTCGGTGGCGAGTGACCCCCAGAGATTGCGGCGTTGCGGCGACAACTCCCGCTTCGGCAATTCCGCCATGGCTTGCCGAACGCGTTCACAACCTTTCGCGGGATCGACGTGCACCGCCGAACGGAGCAGTTCAAAGAGCAACTCGCGCGGATCGGCAAGGGCCCAAACCTTGATGAGCGCGGTGTCCACCCACTCGAATGCGCGGTCGGTATCGGGTGATCTCGGAAACTTCGGCAATGGGCCGAAGGGAATGTGCGACTGCGGCTCGCTCGCAACCCGCGGCGGTTCATCGAAAACGCGGATCAATCCGAAGATCGAACCCAACAACAACGCGAGTGTGACGAATCGCATGGGCGTCCTCCGGCAAATCTCACCTGTACTATCTTCTCACCCGTTGTCGTGACCCGCGAAAACTTTCCCTTCGAGTAGCGGCCCGTACATATCGGGTCGCCGCCAATGGAAGCGGTCGATTTCGTAGTCCTTCGGGATGTTCACGACTAATTTGTCCCGGGCCGCAGCGGGGTCGATCTCCGCATAGAGGATCGCTTCGCGGTCGTGCTCCGCGGAGGCGAGGCGCTCGCCGGCGAAGTCGGTGATCGAACTTTGGCCGATGTAGTGGAAGCCCGATTCGACGCCGACGCGGTTCACGGCCGCGAAGTAGATGTGGTTCTCCAAGGCCCGCACCGCCGGGACCAATTGGGCGGTCTTCATCGCTTTGTCGGCCCAGTTCGTCGGCAGGATGGCGATGTCCGCCCCGAGCAGCGCGAGCACGCGGGTCGATTCCGGAAAGCCGCCGTCGAAGCAGATGTGCATGCCGATTTTCAACCCGCCGAGATCGTGCACTTCGAAGGGTCGGTCGCCGGGGTCGGTGAAGCGATCCGCGCCGACCCGCGGCAAATGGAGCTTGCGGTAGCAGACGGGCGATCCGCTCGGACCGATGAGCGCGCAGGAGTTGAACAGCTTGCTCCCGGCGAGCTCGAAGAAGCCGTAGACGCACCACACCCCCAAGCGCGCGCAATCCTCGGCGATGGCCGCAGCGCTCGGGCCGGGGAAGGCCTCGGCGTGCTTGCTAATCTCGGCCCGGCTGCCGAAGCCGTAGCCGGCGAGGACGCATTCGGGGAAGACGACGAGTTTGGCCCCCTGCCCCGCCGCGGTGTGCAGGTACCGCCGGACGTTCGCCAGATTCCCCGGGATGTCGCCCAGTCGGCAGTCCATTTGGACGCAAGCGATTTTCCACGATCCCATCGGACGGCCCCCGTTATTGCGCCGGCTTCCCGTCGGCGTACCGATTCAAAATGTCCAAGTAGCGCGTCGCGAACATCACGAGCGGTTCGTCGGCGCCGAGGCCGAGGTGCTTTACCGGCAACCCCTGCGGCTGGAGCGCCATGGCGAAGCGTTTCCGGGCTTCGACGTTGTCGCCGGCGTGCAGCGCGGTCGTGCCGAGATCGTAATAGAGCACCGCTTCGCGGGTCAAGTT
Organism: Fimbriiglobus sp.; assembly: GCA_031415915.1. Classification (GTDB taxonomy): domain Bacteria; phylum Planctomycetota; class Planctomycetia; order Gemmatales; family Gemmataceae; genus JALHQU01. The sequence goes on from JANOSQ010000460.1 coordinate 3,251, forward strand.
GTAGCGGTTCTGGGCTGCGGGATCGATGATTTGCGCGATGCTCCCGGCTGCGGCCGCGAGGGGCACTTGGATTTCCGTGAGGGGCACCTGCACCTGCGCCAAGGCCGCGGCGGAGAGCTTGGGCAACTGCTGGAGTTGCTCGCGTTTATCCTCGGCCATCGCGTCGAAGTTGCCTTCAAGGCGGGCTTGGAGCGTGCGGAGTTGCTTGATGGCGGCGCGGCTCGCGGTGACGCGCGGATCATTCGTGTTCTCCAACTCGGCTTTGTCGAGCACCTTCGTCACGTTCTCCAACTGCTGCGCGGCCATGTCGAGTTGGCCACTTTCGAATTGCAGCACGATGGCTTGGATGTTCAAGCCGATGGCGGTCGTGTGGTACATCACCGTCCCGTCGCGCATATCTTGGGGCGCCGCGGTCGACAACAGGTACGAGAACCTCGCTTCGAGGTCCGGCAGGAACTGGCGGGGGATGCGGACGTCGAACCCGCTCTGCGGGACGTTGTCCCAATCCGATTCGGCGAAGATCATGTCCATGGCGCGGGCGAAGAAGCCGGTCTGAACCGCGAGCATGAATTTCTGCGCCAGCCCGGCCGCTTTGCTCTGCTGGGTGTACGCTTCGTTCCGTTTCCCGATCTCGCGCTTCACCCGATCTTCCAACGCTTGCGAGCGCGTCCGCACCCAGGCGGCATCCAAAGGTTTGGTCTTGTCCGTTTTGTCGGCCGCGTCCAAATTCGAGTTCGCGAGTTCGAGAACCACCGAGCGGTACATCGCCCGCCCTTCCTCGTTGGTGGGTTTTTTCAGGCCCTCGGCTTCGATGCGCTGGCCGAGCAGAGCCATCACCGCGTTCGCCACCGTCGCATCGCCCAGCGGCAACACGCCTTCCAAACTCCCCGGGGCCAAGCTGTAGCGGGATTCGATGAGCTGTTGCCGATAGGTGTCGCCGTACATCCGGAGGGCGGCGGGCGGCGGGAGGTCTTGGTCGGGTGCGCTCTTGATCCGCGCGTTCGCCCGGGCGAGTGAATCGAGGGCCAAGTCCATTTGCCCGGCGGTGAGGTGGAGCAGAAAGAGACTGTACTCGGCTTCGATCGCATCCCGCGAGAAGCGCACTTCGCCGTTCGGGGTCGCGGGGATGCGATCCAAGAATCGGCGCAGGGAGGTCATCCTCGGGAGGGCGTTGTCGCGGATGTTCAGAATTCCGGTGTAGCGCAGGGTGCTCACGCGCGACAAGGCCAAGTAGGGTTCGGGATCGTCCGGTGTTTCGACGATCGCCCGCCGGGCCGCCCGGGAAGCCATCAGCGGGAAGGTCAGCTCCAACTCGGACGGCAAACGATCGCCGGGGCTGATCCGTTGGGCGGCTGCCCCCCCCACGACCGTGGTCATGAGCTGGGTGAACTGGGCTTGAGCTATCCACTGGTTGTTGGTTTGATCCCCGAAGAGTCGGGCCAAGCTCGCGAACAGAAACGCGTCGTCGGTCGCGACCGAACCCGGTTGGGGCACATCGATGAAATCGGCGATCCAACTGTCGACCGGCTTACGCGGGGGGAGCGACTTCGCCGAGGGGATCGGCGCCAAGCCCGGCGCGAAGGCGGTGCGGGCCGGGGTGAAGCGCAAGTTCGCCGCGTTCGTTTTGCCGGTCTCGGTGTCGGTGCGACTGGCGATGGCGACGCGCCCATCGATGTGGAGCCAAGCGGCGATGCGGCCGGCGGTGTCGGTGAAGCTCACGTCGACTTTGTAGATCTGCTCCTCCCGCAGCCGCGTGTACGCTTGGCCGAGGACGAGGTAGTCCGCCCGGTGGGTGTCCGCGATCCGCATGAGCGCCCCGGCCGTTTCGACGGGCATCGTCCCATCGGCGTTCGGGCGCGATTGCAACTCCCCCCGAATCGCGTACAAGTCGAGCAATTCGGGGCCGTGGAAGCGGAACCGGGAATTGAGAAACACCTTCTCCCGCGGTGCGAACCACGCGCAGTAGTCGCCGAAATCGTAGTGCGCGAGCATCCCGTGGGATTCCTCCGGCATCTGCTCGGCGGTTCTCCACTCTTGCAGGAGCCGGGCGCCGCGGGCCAAGCCGACGTCTTCTTCGACACCCCAACTGACCCGGCGGTTGTACTCGGGACGCAACGAAACCTTCGCGTGCAGGTGACCGGGAACGGTCGAGCCGACCAGCGCGATGATCGCCGCGACGGACACGATCCGCCCGACGCCGCTGAGGTTCAAAATCAATTTGGTGGACGGGTCGATCACCGTTTGCAAGCGGAACCGCGACAAGCCATTCAAGTGCCCGGCGGCCAAGGGGATCGCCATCAGCGCGGCGGCGGGGATGAATCGGTAATGGAGCAACCCCAGCACGACGAACGCGAACCAGAGCAGGACGTGCGTCGCGCGGAGGCGGGACAACCCCGCCCCGAGCAGCAGGCCGCTGAGGATCACCAACCCGAGCGCGCAGAAGCCGGTGACGTTGTAACCGAGGTGCGGCATCTCGTAGTAGTTGTCGCTCAACGGCGACAGCGTGATCGATGTCAAGCCGGTGTCACCGGTGAAAACATCCCCCCAGCCGAAGGTGAGTTCGAAGGGGACGAGTTGCGTGACGGCATCGACCGGGCTTCGCACGAGCGCCCCGAGGAACATCGGGTTCAACAATACCCCACCGACGCTGAGCAGCAGTGCCCGCAACAGCGCCGCGTCGGCCGGTGCGGCCCAAAAGGGGTCGTCCGTGGGATCGCCCTCGGGCTGCCCCGCCGTGAACGACCGGTGCAACCGCTCCCCGCCCCAGATGAGCAGGATCGTCAGCGGCCCGATGAAGTAGAACGAATCGGTGCAAGCCCACAGCCAGCAGACGCCCCCGAGTATCGCGGGCAGCCGCCACTTGGGTCCCGCCCAGTTCGCGCGGTAGATCAGCGCCAGCACGACCGATTGAAACGCCATCCCGAAGACGTAGGGCCGGAGCGACGCCATCGAACCGGTGGCGATGACCCCCAACGCCGCCGCGACCGCCCAGGGCCAGAGCGATTGCTCCGGCCGGCGGAGGAGGAACAGCACGGCGAATGCGGCCGCGAAGGCGCACGCCTTGAGAACCACCGCGGTCACGCCGCTGTCGTCCGCACTGTAGACCACGTACATCACGGCGTCGAAGAGCCAGTTCGAATTGACCCACGCCCGAGCGCCGCCGGTGTAGCTGAGCGGATCGCCCCCGATGGGGTGGTGGCCTTGGAATAGCAGCCGGCCGGTGCCCAAGTGCCGCCAAATATCGGTGTTCCGCGCGGTGAAGGACGCGAGCAGAAAGGCGAGTACGATCACGAGGATCGCCATCGCCAAGTCGATGGGCTTGAACCAGTCCGGCCACTTGGCCATCGCCACCGGGGGAGCGGCGACGGCTTCTCCCGGCTGAATTTCAACGGGGGCCGGGGCGTCGGCCGCGACGGGTGCCGGCGAATCCGGAACCGGCGAGGCGGGGGCGGAAACTTTCATGGAGGACGACTCGTGCGGAACGCGGGAGCGGCGATGACGAAGCCGGATAATGGGTTTACCCTAGTTGACCCGCCGCATCGGTCAAGCATGCCCGGTTTTCCACGGCGCACTCGGCCTTGCTTCCGGGCGCGATTTGGGTTCCAATCCCCCACCGGGAAGGATCCTGATAGGAACGCGCGCCCCCGCCATGATGGCCCCCCTGCCCCCGCTGGCATCGCCCCTCACCGCACCGGACGCGACCGACCCGGCCGCCGCGCGCCTCGACGTCCGCTTCGGTTCTTCGCGTCCCACGAGCTACCCGCTCAGCCGCGGCGAGCTACTTGTTGGCGGGGCCGAAGGGTGCGATATCCGCTTGCCCGGCTCGCACCTCCCGGCCGTCGTGTGCCAGTTCCTCCAAGATTCGACCGGTGTCTCCCTCCGCCGGCTCGTGCCGACCTTCCCGATCTTGCACAACTCCACCCCACTGAACGGGTCGGCGCCCATCGTGCTCCAATCGGGGGATCGCATCGCCGTCGGCCCCGCCGATATCAGCGTGGATATTCCCATCGCAGCCCCGCTCCGCCCCACGTTCGTACCGCTGAATAACACGGCCAAGCCCACGCTCCATGGAATCGCCGCCGAGCGGGCAGCACTGCGCGAGCAAGCGGAGGAGTTGGAAGCGGACCGCGTAGCGTGGTACCGCCGCCGGCAAGAGTTGGAAATCGAATTCCGACAGATGCAGGATCGGGCGAACACCGCGGCCTCGACCGGGGCGCGCGAGCAAGATCTGGCCCGCCGGGAAGCCGCGGTCCAAGAGCACGCGGCGGAACTCGAGCGCGTCCGGGGCGAACTCACCCTCGTGCGCGAGGGGCTATTCAAGCAGTTTCAGGAACGGCGCGAACAGTTGGAACAGCACCAAGCCAACCTCGGCAGTGCGACCGACGCTTTCCAAGAACACCGGCGCCGCGTCGAGACCGACATTCTCGCGAAGCAGCACCGCCTCACTTTGACCGAGGAGCAGCAAGGCGTCGCCATCGACGAGGAAGTCCGCCGGCAGGTGTCCGAACGCGAGATCGATCTGCTCCGGCTCCGGCGGGAACTCGAGAGCCAATTCGGGCAGAAACTCGCCGAGTGGCAAGCCGAAGCCGACACGCGCCGCGTCCAATTCGCCGCGGATTTACAACAGCTCGAACCGCGCTTGGCCGAAACCGATTCGCAGCGAGACGCCCTCGCCGCCGGATTCCGCGAGCTCGATAGCCAACGTCGCACGCTGGAAACGCAGCGCGGCGAATTCGCACGGGAACGCCAAACCCACGAGGCCGAACGACTCTGGCTCGACGAACGTCGGAAGGAAGCCGAAGCGACCCAGCGCGAGCGGGAAAGCATCGTCCTCGAACGCGAGGAG